>JAFIHR010000222.1 GCA_017849325.1 Xanthobacter autotrophicus
CGCCGCCCGGTCCCACACCCAGGTTCTGCGACACCCTGCCGCGATGCGTTGCCGTCTCTGGATCTGCGCAGGTGTATGCAAGCCGGCTAAGCCGAGCCTAGACTCATTTCGCCATTGCGGGAAAGACGAAAAGGCGGCGCTTGCGCTTCGCCTTTCGCATGTGCTCAAACTGCCGCAGGCGCAGCACGTGGTTCACCCACCCCTGGCGCCCACCCGGGGCGCTCGCAGGGCGCGGCGCCCGCCGGATGCGGCCCCTGCCCTGACCTCAGGCGGTGAGGCCAGCCCGCCGTCAGCGGCTAAGCATCCGTGGCCGCGGCGGGAGCGAGGCAGTCCTCCAGGGCGGCGACGGCCGCGTCCATGTCCGCCTCCGCCACATCGAGGGGTGGGAAGAAGCCGAGCACCGGCCCGAGCGCGCGCACCAAAAAGCCGCGCTCCTGAAGCCGCGCGCGCAAGGCCTCCGCCTCCGCCGCGCCGGAGCACACCAGCCCCTGCATGAGGCCGTGCCCGCACAGCTCCGGGAAGGTCTCGCGGTAGCGATACATGAGCATGGACAGGCGGTCCTCCAGCGCCCAGGCGCGGCTCTGCACCCGCTCCTCGAAGCCGGGGGAAAGGATGTCGTCCATCACCAGATGCCCGGCCGCAACCGCGGCGGGATCGGGATCGGGCCGCGCGCCCGCCGCCCCTTTCGCCACCTTCGCCGTGGCGACCAGCGCCGCCAGCGGCAGGTCGCCGGCAAGCCCTTCCCCGAGGATCATCAGATCGGGCGTGACACCGCGCCATTCATGGGCCCATGCCATGCCGGAGCGCCCCAGGCCCGAGAAGGTCTCGTCGAACACGAGCACGAGGCCGTACTCGTCGGCGATCTCCCGCAGGCCGGCGAGCAGGCCGCCGCCCACCACCTCCAGCGTGTTCTCGACCCGCACCGGCGCGACGAGAAGTCCGGCGGTTTTCGGCGTCACCAGCGCGGCGATGGCTCCGGGATCGTCGGTGGTGACGATTTCGAGGTCGGAATCGGTGCGGATGCCCTCCAGCAGCGCCGTGGTGGCGATGGAGGCCTCCGGGCCGAGGCAGGCGATGAGGCGGTGCCGCTTCGGCCGGCCGGCGGCGCGGTGGGCGCCGCGCATCATCTCAAGAGCGGCGACTCGGGCCTCGGTCGCAGAGGGATAAAGGAAGGCGCGGTCGCCGAACGAGACCTCCACCAGCTTGGCGCACAGCGCCCCGGCATCCGGTGGCGGCGCCTCGTCGGCGGGGGGGTCGGCGGGGGGAGCCTCACCCGCTGCGGGCAGGGAGGCCGGCGCCACGGGCGTGAAGGTGCCGGAGAAATCGAGGACGGCTCGGGTCTCCGGCGCGATTTCCGCAGCGAGATCGGGAACGCTGGACGCCTCGTCGGGCAATAAGGGCGGCGAGCCGGGCATTGAGCCTCCAGTGCCGGCCCTCGCAGCGGGCCGGGAGCGGGGCCGCAGCGGCGTGCGAGTTGGCACGGGCAGCTTCGGCCGGACACGGGGTGCGGCCGCCACGATGCGCGCTCAACGCCCCCGTCGCAACCGCCGGGGAGGCAAAGCGGCGCGCCGGGAGCCGCTCCGGCCGCATTGCATCATCCGTGCCGCCGGGCTTCCCCTGCCCTCAGCGGTAGCGGTCCTCGCGCGCCAGATGCCGGGCCACATAGTCGCCCACGCCCTCGTCGAGGCTGGCGAAGCGGGTGTCGAGCCCGGCGGCGGCCGCCTTCCCCATCTCGGCCTGCGTGAAATACTGGTAGCGCCCGCGCAGCGCCTCCGGCGTCTCGATGAACTCCACGTCAATGGGCCGGTTGAGGGCCAGCTTCAGCGCCGCGACGATATCGAGGAAGGACTGGGCCTTGCCCGAGCCCACGTTGAAGATGCCGCTGGCCTTGGGGTGATCGGCGAAGAAGGAGATGGCGCGGGTGCAGTCCTTCACATAGACGAAGTCGCGCCGCTGCTCGCCATCGGCAATATCGGGCCGGTAGGACTTGAACAGCCGCACCGTCTCGCCCCGCGCCACCGTGTCGAACATCTTGCACGCGACACTCATCATGTCGCCCTTGTGGTATTCGTTCGGCCCGTAGACGTTGAAGAACTTCAGCCCGACCCATTGCGGCGGCACCGGCGCGCCGCTCGCCACCCTGAGCGCAAAGATGTCGTCGGTGGCCTTCTTGCTCCAGCCATAGGCATTGAGCGGCTGGAGCGCGCCCAGCGCCGCCACGCTGTCGTCATCGGCGAAGCCGCTCTCGCGCCCGCCATAGGTGGCAGCAGAAGAGGCATAGATGAAGGGCACCTGCCGCGCCGCGCACCAGTCCCACAGGGCCACCGTGTAATTGATGTTGAGCCGCACCAGCTTGTCCACGTCGCGCTCGGTGGTGGCGGAGATGGCGCCCATGTGGACGATCAGCTCCACCTCGCCCGCATGCGCATCGAGGAAGGGCAGGATGGCGTCTGGGTCCACGAAGGCGGCGATGCGGCGCTTGGCGAGATTGCGCCATTTCTCGCCGGTCTCGAACCAGTCCACCGCCACCAGGGGCCCGCGCCCCTCGGCCTCGAAGTCCGCCAGGATGTTGGAGCCGATGAAGCCGGCCGCGCCCGTCACGATGATCATCGGCCCGCCTCCGCCGCCTTGGGCATGGGTTCGCCACCGGCAGGTGCCCCGGCCTTCGCCTTGGCGATGGCCCCGGTGGTGCTGCGGCCGGGCAGAAGGTCGAAGCGCAGCACCTGCCCGCCCCGCGCCAGCACCTCCGCGGCGCCCACGATGTCCTTGATCTCGTAGTCCGAGCCCTTCACCAGCACGTCAGGCTCCAGCGCCGCGATCAGCTCCTGCGGCGTGTCCTCGGCGAACGGCACCACGGCGTCCACCATGGCGAGGGCCGCCAGCACCAAGGCGCGGTCGTCCTCATTGTGGATCGGCCGCGCCTCGCCCTTCAGGCGGCGCACCGAGGCGTCGGTGTTCATCCCCACCACGAGGCGGTCGCAATGGGCGCGGGCGAAGTCGAGAATGCTTACGTGCCCGGCGTGAAGAATGTCGAAGCAGCCGTTGGTGAAGCCCACCTTCAGCCCGTCGCGGCGCCAACCGGCGACGCAGTCGCGCGCGCCCTCGCGGGTGAGCACCTTCACCTTGGGCGAGGCGAGGCCGCGGCGCATCTCACGGGCCAGTTCCTCGCGCAGCTCGGAACGGGTGGTGGTGGCGGTGCCGTGCTTGCCCACCACGATGCCGGCCGCCGTATTGGCCAGCGCCGCCGCATCGGCCGGCCCCGCGCCGGCGCCGAGGGCCAGGGCGAGCGTGGCGATCACCGTGTCGCCGGCGCCCACCACGTCCGCCACCTCGCGGGCGCTGGAGGCGATGTGCAGCGGCGCATCCTGCCGGGTCACCAGCGTCATGCCCTTGTCGGCGCGGGTGATGAGCACCGCCTCGATGGCGGCCTTCTCCAGCACCTGCCGTCCGGCGGCAATGGCGGCCTCGTCGCCGCTGGCATCAAGGCCGGTGGCGCGCAGAACCTCGGGCACGTTGGGGGTGAGCAGGGTCGCGCCGTCATA
>JAFIHR010000223.1 GCA_017849325.1 Xanthobacter autotrophicus
GACGAGGTCGGGCGCGGTGGCGCTGGGCGCATCATCGCGCAGCGCCAGCCCGAGCGAGCTCATCCCCAGCGCGCCGATGCTGGCGAGCGCGACCTCCTCGTTGGTCTTGCCGCCGGCATCGCTGCCGGAAAGGGCGGTGGCGTCCGGGGCGGGCGCCGTCTCCTCGGCCAGCATTGCGGGCTCGGCGCGCAGCAGGGCCGTATTGCCGCGCAGCTCGCCCAGGGCTTTCTCGCCGCCCTTGGGCCAGGTGGGTTCGATGACGGGCGCCGTGCGGGCCGGGGTCTCCCGCGCCTGGAAGGAGAATTCGCGCGGGCGCGGCGGGGGAACCGAGCCGGACAGCGGCGTCGAGAAGGCATCCGGCCCGCCCTTGAGGGAGCGCGAGTCGGACTTGCCGAGCCGGTCGAACGGCAGGAGCGGCTCGCGGCGCGGGCGCTGCGGCAGCACCGGGACATGGGAGCGGTCGTCGGCGGTGGGAGCGGGCAGCTCCGGCGCCGGGTCGGTCTCGGCGGCATCGGCCTCCGCGCCGCGGCCGGGCGCCGCCACGGACGGCGCCGCCGGCTTGTCGTCGATGCCGCCATCGTCCAGGAGGTCGGAAAGGGTGATGCGCGGCGCCTCGCGCTGCGGCGCCGGATCGGCGTCGGCGAGCTTGTCGTTGGCGGGATCGAGGCGCGGCGAAACCGGCTCGTCGCTGCCGCGCAGGGACTCGCCGGCGGCCGGGGCGAGGCCGGGGCGCTCGCGCTTCGGCGCCGATTTCCCAAGACCGAGGGACGCCAGGGGAGAGATGGCGCGGGGAGCGATGACCGGCGGCAGCGCCGCCTTGCGGTCGCCGTCGCCGCCGATCGCAGGCGCGCGGGGCGCCTCATCGCGCGGCGCGGCCAGCGTGGGCTTGCCGGCATCGGGCGCCAGCGACGGGGAAAGGCCTTGGCCGGACAGGCGTCCGTCGCCGCGCATCAGCGGCCGGCGGCCAAGGATCGGCCGCTTCGGCTCGCGCGCATCGGCGCCACGCGCCGGTTCGGGAACGGTACGGGTGGCGACGGCCGGCTCGGGCGGAGTGAGGTCCGTGGCCGGCGCTGCGGGGGTCGCAGCGGCGGGCACGGGCCCATCGTCAAGCTTGAGCGCCTCCGACAGGGCCTCGGCGAAAGGATCCCTGGCCGGCTCCCCGGTGCCGGAAGCGCTGCCGCGCAGCAGCGGCGCCGGCGCGGCGAGGGCCGCCGCGGCGCTGCCGGCGGCGAGGGCCGGCGCTGCCGCGGAGGCGGCCAGCGGACGGCGCTGCGGCGCCTCACGCTGGGGGATTTCCTGGGGCGGCGCCTCGCGGAGGGGCACGGGCTCGCGGGGAGCGATGTCCTTCTCCACCACCACGTCGGCGGTGCCGCCGACCAGCAGCAGGTGCTCGGTCTCGTCGCGCCGTACCAGCACGAGCCGGCGGCGCTGATCGAGCGCGATGCTGTCCATCACCGCCAGGCGGGGGGTGCCGCGGCCGCGCGGAATGACGGCGCGCGCGCCACCGCCGCTCATGCGGCGCATGAGCAGGACGGTAAGTCCGAGCAGCGCCGCAATGACAACGAGCGCGATGGCAACCCGAACCGGAAACTCAAGTTCGGCGCCGAAGATCTGGCCTAGCATACTGATTCCGCCTCCACGCTGCGGTCCCGTGAGCCATGGCGAACGGATGACTCCCTGCCGCCACAATACACCCCGATCCCCTAAGCTTTCGTTGAGAAACATGGCAGGATTTAAGGCGCGGCCGAATCTGCCGCGCTGCGGGAGGTGCCGGCCGGGCTGAAACCCCGTGCTTCCCAGGGCGCGGCGCAGGGGTGGAATCGCCCAGGGCGCAGGCGCGAAGCGGGCGGTGAGGCGGCCTTAACCGGGCCCCTGTAGGTCCGCGCATAAGAAATGTCCCCGCCGCCTGCCGCGTCCCCGCGCGGCGCCGGCCCGGGGGCAGGTCGGGGAGGAGAGCGATGGCGATGACCGGGCTGAGCGGCGGCGGGCAAAGCGGGCGGATGCCCCGCGAGCGCATGCGCCTCATCGACTCCCTTCCGGGCGGCGTGGTGCTGCTCGCCGCCTTCGCCGGAGGATTTGCGGCGAGCGCCGTGTTTGCCGGCGGCGGCGGTGCCCTGGTCTCGGCGCTGGTGGGCGCGTTCGCCCTGGCGGGCGCCTATGGCATCGCCTCCCGGCTGTGGGGACGGGCCGAGGCGCCGACGGGCGCGGATCTCGCCACGGTCGCGCTCGCCGCCAGCTCCGACGCCATGGCGGTGGTGGAGGACGGCGTGCGGGTGGTCGAGGCCAACGTGGCCTATCTCGAATTGTGCGGTGCTGCCGCGCCCGCCCAGGCGCCGGCCCCCGAGCGCCTGCTGTCCCGCCGCTCCGGCAGCCAGTCGGAGCTGGCCCGCATCCTCGCCGCCATCGCCGATGGGGTTGGGGGCCGCTTCACCCTGCCGGCGGGCGGGGAGGGCGATGCGCTGCGGATCGAGGTCCGCCCGCTCGACAATCCGCGCCGGGTGCTGTGGGCGCTGACCCCGATGATGCGCGAGGGGACGGAGGCGGGAGAGGTCCGCGCCGCCGAGGCTGAGGCCCCCGCAGCCGTGGCCCGTGCAGGTGTGGAGCCGCCGGCCGTCGCCGAGGCGCGATGGCGCGATGCTCTGCCGGTCGCGGTCGGCCGCCTGCGCGAGGGGGTCCTTTCGGAGCCCAACGGGGCGCTGCTGCGGCTCATCGGCCGCACGGCGGGCGCGTTCGGCGCCGAGGGGTGCCCGATCGACGAGCTGGTAAGCGCGGGCGATCTGCCGGCGCTGCGCGCGGGCCTTGCGGATCCCGTGGCCGAGGGTCTTGCGCTCCACCTCCGGAGCCCGGCCGGCACCCTGCTTCCGGTGCTTCTGCACCTCGCGCCGCCGGACGCGGACGGCGGTCGCCTCGCCGTCGCCGTGCCACGTCCCGAGGGGAAGGCGGCGCCGGCCGAGCGGCGGGCGCTGCGGGAGGACGTGGCCTCCGCTTCGGCGCTCACCGAGGTGGGGCGCTTCTTCGTGCGCGCGCCGCTGGCCATGGCGGTGGTGGATGCGGCCGGCATGGTGAACTCCTCCAACGGCGCCTTCGACCGGCTGTTCGGCACGACCGATCCCGTGAGCGAGGCGATCCGTCCCCTCGCCGGCCTCGCCGCGGGGGCGGACGGGGAGGCCATCGACACCTTCCTCGCCGAGGTGAAGGTGGCGGGCATGCCCCTTGTCTCCTGCGATATCGTCATCGCCGGGGCAGGCGCGCGCTCGGCCCGGCTCTATGCCGCGCCGCTGGAGCAGGACGGCGGCGACATCGCTTTGTGCGCCATCGAGACCACCGAGCAGAAGGCGCTGGAGGCCCAGTTTGCCCAGTCGCAGAAGCTGCAGGCGGTGGGGCACCTTGCCGGCGGCGTGGCGCACGATTTCAACAATGTGCTGACCGCCATCATCGGCTATTGCGACCTGCTGCTCGCCAAGCACCGGCCGAGCGACCCGTCGTTCCCGGACATCATGCAGATCAAGCAGAACGCCAACCGCGCGGCGGGGCTGGTGCGCCAGCTGCTCGCCTTCTCGCGGCGCCAGACGCTCCGTCCGCAGGTGATCGCCCTGACCGACGTGATCTCCGACGTGTCCGAGCTGCTGCGCCGGCTGATCGGCGAGCGCATCACGCTGGACGTCCAGCACGGCCGCGACCTGTGGCCGGTGAAGGTGGACGTGAACCAGTTCGAGCAGGTGATCGTCAATCTGGTGGTGAACGCCCGCGACGCCATGCCCGCCGGCGGCACCCTGACGGTGCGCACGGCGAACGTCCCCGAGGCCCATTGCGCCGACTACGGCCAGGGCGGCCTCCCGCCGGCCGACTACGTGCTGGTGGAGGTGGAGGACACCGGAACCGGCATTCCCCCCGAGGTGATGGACAAGATCTTCGAGCCCTTCTTCTCCACCAAGGAGGTGGGCAAGGGCACCGGGCTCGGGCTCTCCACCGTCTACGGCATCGTGCAGCAGACCGGCGGCACCATCCTCGCCGCGAGCGTGCCGGGGCAGGGGAGCACCTTCCGGGTGTTCCTGCCGCGCCATGTGGCCGAGGCGGTGGAGGAAGCGCCCCGTCCCGTCGAGCCGGAGGTGAAGAGCGGCGATCTCACCGGCCACGGCCGCGTGCTGCTGGTGGAGGACGAGGACGCGGTGCGCGCCTTCTCCAGCCGGGCGCTGGAGGGGCGGGGCTTCGAGGTGCTCACCGCCACCAGCGGCGCCGACGCCCTCGCCGTGATGGAGGAGCACGATCACCGGGTGGATCTCGTGATCTCGGACGTGGTGATGCCGGAGATGGACGGGCCGACCCTGCTGCGCGAGCTGCGCGCCCGCAATCCGGGGCTGAAGGTGATCTTCATTTCCGGCTATGCGGAGGATGCCTTCGCCAAGAACCTGCCGCCGGACCAGCAGTTCGCCTTCCTGCCGAAGCCGTTCTCGCTGAAGCAGCTGGTGGCGGCGGTGAATCAGGAATTGCGGGGCTGAGCGAC
>JAFIHR010000224.1 GCA_017849325.1 Xanthobacter autotrophicus
CCTGATCGGCACCTTCAACATGCTGCGGCTCGCCGCCGACGCCATGGTGAAGGAGGAGCCGAACGCCGACGGCGAGCGCGGCGTCATCATCAACACCGCCTCCATCGCCGCCTATGACGGGCAGATCGGCCAGTGCGGCTATGCCTCCTCGAAGGGCGGCGTCGCCTCCCTCACCTTGCCGGCGGCGCGCGAGCTGGCGCGCTACGGCATCCGGGTGGTGACCATCGCCCCGGGCATCTTCGAGACGCCCATGATGGCCGGCATGACCCAGGAGATCCAGGACGCGCTGGGCAAGAGCGTGCCGTTCCCGCCCCGGCTCGGCCGGCCGCCGGAATATGCCGCCCTCGTCAAGCACATCTGCGAGAACACCATGCTCAACGGCGAGGTGATCCGCCTCGACGGCGCGCTGCGCATGGCGCCGCGCTGAGCGCGACCACCACAAGGGAGGAATGAATGACTGCGCATGATCCCATCGTCATCGTCGGCACCGCCCGCACCCCCATGGGCGGCTTCCAGGGCGACCTGAAGGACGCCACCGCCACCCAGCTCGGCTCCGCCGCCATCGCCGCCGCGCTCACGCGCGCCGGGGTGGCGCCGGACCAGGTTGAGGAAGTGGTGTTCGGCTGCGTGCTGCCCGCCGGCCAGGGCCAGGCGCCGGCGCGCCAGGCCGGGCTCGGCGCCGGCCTGCCGCTCGCCTCCGGGGCCACCACCATCAACAAGATGTGCGGCTCCGGCATGAAGGCGGCCATGTTCGCCAACGACCTGCTGCTGGCGGGCTCCGCCGACGTGGCGGTGGCCGGCGGCATGGAGAGCATGACCAACGCCCCCTATTTGCTCGACCGCGCCCGCGGCGGCTATCGCATGGGCCACGGCAGGGTGCTGGACCACATGTTCCTCGACGGGCTGGAGGACGCCTATGACAAGGGCCGCCTGATGGGCACCTTCGCTGAGGATTGCGCCGAGGCCTACCAGTTCACCCGCGAGGCGCAGGACGCCTTCGCCATCGCCTCCCTCACCAAGGCCCAGAAGGCCATGGGCGACGGCTCGTTCGACGCCGAGATCACCCCGGTGACGGTGAAGGCCGGCAAGGCCGAGAAGGTGATCGCTGCCGACGAGCAGCCGCCCAAGGCCAAGCTCGACAAGATCCCGACCCTGAAGGCCGCCTTCCGCGACGGCGGCACGGTGACGGCGGCCAACTCCTCCTCCATCTCCGACGGCGCGGCGGCGCTGGTGATGATGCGCCGCTCCGAGGCGGAGAAGCGCGGCCTCACCCCGCTCGCCATCCTGGTGGGCCATGCCACCCATGCCCAGGCGCCGAACCTCTTCACCACCGCCCCGGTGGGCGCCATGGAGAAGCTCGCCCAGCGCACCGGCTGGGCGCTGAAGGACGTGGACCTGTTCGAGATCAACGAGGCGTTCGCCGTGGTGCCCATGGTGGCGATCAAGGATCTCGGCCTGCCCGAGGACAAGGTGAACGTGCACGGCGGCGCCTGCGCGCTCGGCCATCCCATCGGCGCCTCCGGCGCACGGGTGATGGTGACGCTCCTCGCCGCGCTGCAGAAGTATGGCCTGAAGCGCGGCGTCGCCTCGCTGTGCATCGGCGGCGGCGAGGCGACCGCGGTCGCGATCGAGACCGTCAGCTGAGGACCGCGCGGCCCCTCCGCCTGCCGGAGGGGCCGCCGCCCGGGACCGAACCACCCGCCGAAAGCAGCCTCAAGAAGCCACGCGCAGGAAACGCCATGCTCCTCACCGAGACCCAGACCGAGATCCGCGAGGCGGTGCGCGCCTTCGCCCAGGAACGCCTCGCCCCCGGCGCCGCCGCCCGCGACCGGGACCACGCCTTCCCCGCCGCCGAGCTGAAGGAGATGGGCGCGCTCGGCTTCCTCGGCATGCTGGTGCCGGAGGCGCTCGGCGGCTCGGAGACCGGCATCGTCGCCTACGCCTTGGCGCTGGAGGAGATCGCCGCCGCCGACGGGGCCATCTCCACCATCACCAGCGTGCACTCCTCGGTGGGGTGCATGCCCATCGTGAAGTTCGGCACCGCCGAGCAGAAAGAGCGCTTCCTGCCCAAGCTCGCCTCGGGCGAATGGATCGGCGGCTTCGCCCTGACCGAACCCCACACCGGCTCGGATGCCGGCGCCATCCGCACCCGGGCGCGGCGCGACGGCGACGCTTATGTGCTGAGCGGCGCCAAGCAGTTCATCACCTCGGGCAAGAACGGCGACGTCATCATCACCTTCGCCGTGACCGACCCAGAGGCCGGCAAGAAGGGCATCTCCGCCTTCATCGTGCCCACCGACACCCCCGGCTACGAGGTGGTGCGGGTGGAGGACAAGCTCGGCCAGAACTGTTCGGACACCTGCGCCCTCGCCTTCAACGACATGCGCCTGCCCGCCGAGCTACGCCTCGGAGCCGAGGGCGAGGGGCTGAAGATCGCCCTCGCCAACCTGGAAGGCGGGCGAATCGGCATCGCCTCCCAGTCGGTGGGCATGGCCCGCGCCGCGTTCGAGGCGGCGAGCGCCTATGCCAAGGAGCGGGTGACCTTCGGCAAGCCGATCATCGAGCACCAGGCCATCGCCTTCCGCCTCGCCGACATGGCGACGAAGATCGCCGCCGCGCGCCAGATGGTGCTGCACGCCGCGGCGCTGCGCGAGGCCGGCCTGCCCTGCCTCACCGAAGCCTCCATGGCCAAGCTGTTCGCCTCCGAAACCGCCGAGCAGGTGTGCTCCGCCGCCATCCAGATCCACGGCGGCTACGGCTATCTCAACGACTTCCCGGTGGAGCGCATCTATCGCGATGTCCGCGTCTGCCAGATCTATGAAGGTACCAGCGACGTGCAGCGCATCGTCATTGCTCGCGGGCTCTGATGGCGTCTGTAAACCATTATGCAAGATCCATGAGCCAGATTTGGGTCCCGGCTGACAATTTTGCGTTAAAATTGAATTTCAGTTAGGGAACCACAACGAAGAACGGCTCGGAGCTGCGTGATGGAAAATCCGCGCGTTTATGTTTACCAGTTCGCCACGGGCGCCCAATGGGCCCAGGGCGACAGCGTCGAGGCCTATCTGCGCCGGCTCTTGGACGTGGATTTTGCGCAGGCGCTGCGCGCCGACCGCATCGCCGCGGTCGCCGCCTTCCTCGACGAATCGTTCCAGCTTGCCCACACCCTCGGCTGGACCGGGCAGGCGCGGGAAATCCCCCAGATGTTCTCGCTGCCCGGCATGCCGGCGGACGAGGCCATCTACATGGTGGCGTGGGAGCAGGATGACGGCATCGCCTACATCGCCTCGCCCTACCCGCTGCCCTGGCTCGATGCCAAGGCGTCGCGCACCACCGATTCCAACCGCGCCGTCCCGGTCGAGGACGAGGAGGAGGAGCCCCGCGCCCACGCTCCTGAACCCGTCCGCCCTAAGGTGGCCTCGCGCCCCGCGCCGGTTGAGCCGGCCGTGGTGAGCGAGGCCGAGCCTGCGGACCCCTTCGCCGATTACGTGCGCCGCGAGGATGCGACCCGCCTCACCCGCGAGCCCGCGCCCATCGCCGACGACGAACGCGACGCCACCCGTCGCTTCTTCTGATCGCATTCAGCCGGGCGTGGCGGATTTCGATCCGCGCCCGGGCCATGCGCCGAATCACCGGACGGCACCGGGCGCCGTCCCGCGCTGCGAATCGCGCCAGCGCCTGCG
>JAFIHR010000225.1 GCA_017849325.1 Xanthobacter autotrophicus
CAGCCCGCCCATGGACTGGGCCACCAGGTTCACCGGCTCGTTCATGTGGGACAGGACGCGGCGCACCAGATCATCGGTGCCCTGCACATCCGGCGCGGCCGGCTCGCATCCAAGGCCGGGCCAGGACAGGAAGACGCCGTCAAGCGTACCGGCCTCGGCGACCGGCTTCCAGAATGACGCGCTCGCCCCGGCGCCGGGCAGGAAGAGGGTCTTCGCCATCGGCCGGCGTCCTTCGGGAGCGCGGATGCGCCCCTATGCGCAGAAGCTCAGAAGCTCGGCGTGTTGCCGGCGAGCGGGCTCCAGGAGCCGTTGTTGGTGGGATCGCCGGGTGGGCCGGAGCCCCAGCCGCCGGTGAGGTCCGGCGGGAAGGCGTAATCCATGTTCGGCCCCTTGCCGACGATGCTCACGTCCGGGCGGATGGGCGGTCCGGCCGGGCCGGGATCGAGGTAATTGCCCTGCGGGATCACCGGCAGCTCGATCTTGCGCGGGGTGATGGTCACCTGCGGGCGGTAGGCGTTGCTCTGCGCCATGCCCTGGGCGGCGAAGCCGATCGCCAGCAGGAAGGCGAGGGCCCAGGGTCCGCGCACCGAGGAAACCGTTTCCATCACAACCCCTTCCGCAGCGCCGCTGCAACACCGGCCCTGATGGGCGCTCCCCTCGGGCCGGCTCGATCTGGAGCAGCGTTGAAGCATGTTCGGAGCGGGGTGTGAAGTCCCCGCTCAGATGCGCGGCCGCGCCGCCGTCAAATTGCCCGGAGCGTCCTGCGCGGTCCGCCCGAAAAGGCGTCCCAGGAGATGGTCCGCGGACCACTCGCCCGGCCCGCGGGCAATCAGGAGCAGGAACAGCGCCGCCCAGGTGCCATGGGTGGGCCAGGCATCGGGATAGACGAAGATCTCGATCACCGCCGTCATGCCGAACAGCGCCAGCGCCGACAGCCGCGTGAATAGCCCGAGCACCAGCAGCACGGGAAAGAAATGCTCGGCGAAGGCGGCGAGATGGGCGGCGACCGCGGGATCGATCAGGGGCAGGCGGTATTCGTCCTGAAACAGGAAGATGGCGCTGTCCGAGACCTGCCAGCCGGCGTCGAGCTTGGTCTGGCCCGACTGCCAGAACACCGCGGCCGGAAACACCCGCGCCGCCAGGGCGAGGAGCGAATAGGGAATGCGCTCCGCCAGGGCGATGGCGCGGACGTAAAGCGCAACGGGGCTCCAGGAGGAACCGAAAGTTCGTGGGGTCATGGGTGCGTCTCCTCGGAAGGGGCCGCCGGGCGGACGAGGGCGCCGGCCGCAAGCAGGGTGTGAAGAATGACGGAGAGGTCGCCGTCGCCGGTGGCGAGCGCTGCCGCGGCCGCCTCCGCCAGCGGGGCCGGCTCATCGAGCCGGGCGAGGAAGGCGGCGGCGCCGGCGGGCAGGGCGGCGACCTCCACCTCCCAGCGCGGCCGGGTGACCAGCACGTCCTCGCCCTGCCAGAACGGCGGATCGCCGAGCGGCCGGCGGCCGGTGTTCATTTCCCACAGCGCCGTCACCGGCCAGTCCGAGCGCAGCACGCCAACGGCGGGATGGCGGGCGAGGAGCAGACGCGCCGCCCCGTCGGGAGTGAGCCCGGTGAAATCCGCGGCGGTCAGGGGCGGCGCATCGGCGGCATGGAAGGCCCGAAGCACCAGCACCTCGAGCCGCGCGACGTCGGCGAGATAGGGCACCCCCTCGGCCGGCGGGAAGCCGGCGAGGAAGGCGGGAAAGTCATCGCCATAGAGCGCCATGATGGGCGACCTCGGCGGCTCGGCGCGCACGAAGACGCCCGCCGCCGCGCGGAAGAACGCCTCGCCCACCAAGCTTTGCACGGCGGGGAATTTCGCCGCCAGGACATCGGTCAGCCCGACCACCACATTGTTGCGGTAGACGCCGAAGCGCCGCGCCCGTTCGCCGGCCTCCGCCGGACCCGCCCCGTCCGGCACCGCGCGCGCGGGATCGAGGCAGGCGGCGGCAAAGGCCGACTGCGCGGCAAGGCGGTCGGCCGGGCCGACCTTGGCGGAGGGTGGCCGGGGGAGGGTCTGCATCGCCGTGCCTCACGCCGCTACGCGCCGGGCGCCATCGAGGATGCGCGCGGCCGCATCGGCCTCGGCCCGAAGCACTGGCCAGGAGGGCACGTCATTGTCCCATTCGATCAGGCTCGGCCTCGCGCCGCCCCGCGCGATGGCGTCGGCGAAGAGCGCCCAGACGGGATCGGCGACCGCGCTGCCGTGGGCATCGATGAGCAGCGGCTCGGCCTTCTCATCCGGCGCGACCGCGTGGCCCGCGAGGTGGATCTCGCCCACCAGCTCCAGCGGGAAGCGCCGCAGCGCCGTGCCGGCATCGAAGCCGTGGTTGACGGACGAGACGTAGAGATTGTTCAGGTCCAGCAGCAGCCCGCAGCCGGTGCGCTGTGCCACCTCGGCGAGGAAGTCGGTCTCGGGGAGGGAGCTGTCGACGAAGCGCAGATAGGTGGCCGGATTCTCCAGGAGGATGCGCCGGCCGAGCATCTGCTGCACCTCGTCCACATGGGCGCTC
>JAFIHR010000226.1 GCA_017849325.1 Xanthobacter autotrophicus
AGGCCAGCTCTGCGGCGGGCCGGCAGGGGGCCGCGGCGGGGGTGTTGCGCAATGGACGCGGGCTTAAGGGGAAATTCATCCGGGGTGGTGCAGAAGTAGGCCGTTGTGTAGTGTCCCTACCGTAACAGCATCCGCACTCCGGGGGGCCGGCGGGACGGGTGCGAACGCTAAGAGCAGGGGTGGTGGCGGTATTCCAGTGGACAAGGCAGGGATCTTTGCTTCCCCTCGGACTGACGGCCGCAGCGCTCGCGCTCTGGACGGCGCCGTCGCTCGCGCAGGAGAACGGGGGCAATAGCGACCTGTTCGGCTCCATCGCCGACTTCTTCAACCCCAACCCCATGTCCAAGGGCCCCGCGATCATCGATGCGGTGCCCTACACGGTGGACATCCAGATCGCCGGCGACAGCCGGTCCGTGCGCAGCGCCGTTGCCGGGGCGTCCAACCTCGAAATCCTGAAGAACCGCCCGCCGTCCGGCTCCGCCGGCCTGGTGCGGCGCGCGATCTCCGATTTCGACCGCATCACCGCCGCCCTCTACATGGAGGGCTATTATGCCGGCCACATCGAGATCACCGTGGCCGGGGCCTCGCCCAACTCGCCGCAGATCTTCGACATCGTTGAGCGGGCGCGCAAGGCGGGGCCGGTGCCGGTGGTGGTCGCGGTCGATCCGGGGCCGCCCTTCGTCTTCGGCAACGTCCGCATCCTCGACGCCGCGACGCGCCGCCCCATGGAGGAGGCGCCGAGCCTGCGCGCCCTCGGCCTCGAGCCCGGCGAGCCGGCCCGCGCCGACCAGGTGAGCCGCGCCGAGGCCGCGCTGGTGAGCTTCTGGCGCGACAAGGGCCATCCCTTCGCCCGCATCACCGCAAAGGACGTGGTGGCGGACCACGCCGCCGACCGGCTCAACGTGACACTGGTGGTGGAGCCGGGGCCTTACGCCACCTTCGGCCCCTTCATCGTCTCGGGCGCGGACTTCCTCCCCCCCGCCTTCATCGAGGAGCGGATCTTCATTCCGCCGGGCACGCCCTATTCGCCGCAGACGCTGAGCCGGCTGCGCAAGCGCCTGCTCACCTACGAGGCCATCGCCAGCGTTCGGATCCGCGAAGGCGACCGCCTCAATGCCGAGGGCCAGCTCCCGATCCATATCGAGGTGACGCCGCGCAAGCCGCGCTATGTGGGCTTCTCGGCGAAATATTCCAGCACCGACGGCTCCTCGGTCAGCGCCTTCTGGGGCCATCGCAACCTGTTCGGCGGCGGCGAGACGCTCCGGCTGGACGCCTCCGCCTCCTGGTTCGGCCAGGCGCCCGACGCGGTGCCGACGGCGGACCCCTTCGGCTACAAGCTCGCCGCCAGTTTCGTGAAACCGGGCATCTTCACCCCGCGCGACGATCTCATCGCCAACGCCGCGCTGCTGCGCGACGTGACCAACGCCTATGTGAGCGAGGGCGTCACCGGCCTTGTCGGCGTGCGTCACCGCTTCGACGACACCCTCACCGCGCAGGTCAGCCTCGACCTGGAAAACTCGCAGGTGGAGGATGCCAACGGCATCGGCACCTATTTCGTGGCCGGCGTGCTCGGCAACGTCACCTACGACACCACCGACAACGAGCTCGACCCCTCCCGCGGCGTGCGCATCAACGCCTCCGTGGAGCCCTTCGCCCAGCTCGGCGACAGCGGCGCCGGGCCGCTGATGATGCAGGGCTCGATTTCCGCCTATCACGCCTTCGACGACGACAAGCGCATCATCCTCGCCGGCCGGGTGGGCGCGGGCAGCATCGTCGGCGTGGACGACATCTATTCCGTGCCGCCGCAGCGGCGCTTCTATGTGGGCGGCGGCGGCACGCTGCGCGGCTACGACTACCAGTCGGCGAGCCCGCGCAACGAGTACGGCCAGATCATCGGCGGCCTGTCCTTCTTCGACGCCTCGGCGGAGCTGCGCATCAAGATCACCGACACCATCGGCATCGTGCCGTTCCTCGACATGGGGTCGGCCTTCGCGTCCGAGACGCCGGACTTCAACATGATGAAATATTCGGCCGGTATCGGGCTGCGCTATTACACCGCCATCGGGCCGCTGCGGCTCGATTTCGCGGTGCCGCTCAATCCGGGGCCGGACGATGGCGACTACGGCATCTACGTGAGCTTGGGGCAGGCCTTCTGATGCTGCGCGCACGCACCCTCGCCAAATGGACCGGCCTCGCGTTCGCGGCCGTGCTGGCGCTCGTCGTGCTCCTGGTCGCGGGCGTGCAGACCGGGCCCGGCAAGGCGATGCTGGCGCGCCTCGGCTCGCAGATGGCCTCCTCGCCCGACGGGCTGAAGGTGGAGATTTCCGGCATCCGCGGCTTCGTGCCCACCGACATGAGCATCGAGCGGGTCGCCCTTGCCGATTCCAAAGGGCCGTTCGGCGAGGTGGAGGGCGCCCATGTGGCCTTCAGCCTGCTGGCGCTCCTGGGCGGAACCCTCGACATTTCCGACGCCGGCGCGACACGGGTGGCGCTGTCCCGCCTGCCGGAGCTGCCGCCCGCCACGGACGCGAGCGAAAGCGGCGGCGGCGGCTTCGCCCTTCCGGTGCGGGTCGGCCGCTTCGCGGTGGATGAGATCGACCTTGCCGAGCCGGTGCTGGGCCATGCCGCGAAGCTCTCGCTCACAGCCTCGGCCGAGCTTTTGGCGCTGGAGCGCGGGCTCTCCGCCGCCTTCGACCTCAAGCGCCAGGACGAGCCGGGCAGCATCGCCGGCCGCCTGCATTATGTGCCGAGCTCGGCGAGCCTCGATCTCGACCTCTCCGCCGAGGAGCCGGCGGGCGGCCTGATCGCCCGCGCCGCAGGGCTGGAGGGCCTGCCTGCCGTCACCGCGACGCTGAAGGGCGCCGGCCCCCTCGACGGCTGGGACGGCCATCTCAATGTGGCGGCCGGAGACGTGGCCCAGGTCACCGGCGCGGCCGGGGTGCGGGCGGCGCCGGGCGGGCGGCGGGTGACCTTCGCCATCGATGCCGACGTCGCCCGGCTGCTGCCGGCTGCGGTCCGCCCCCTGCTGGAAGGCCGCACCGAGCTCACCGGCGCCGCCACGGTCAGCGACCAGCTCGCCATCGCCATCGAGGATGCGAAGGTGCAGGCCGCCGGCTTCGGCGCGGGGGTGAAGGGAAGCATCGACGCCCGCGCCATGACCGGCGATCTCTCCTTCGATCTCAAGGCGGGCGATGCCGGCCGCTTCGCCGCCCTCGCGCCCGGCATCGCCTGGCGCTCGGTGACGGCCGCCGGCACGCTGAAGGGCGCCTTCTCCGCGCCCGCGATCGTGGCGCAGGCCAATGCCCGGGAGCTGAAGGGCGCGGGCTACGGCGTCGCCGCCCTCGACGTGAACGCCGCGACCACGCCCGACCGGGCGCAGAACCTCGGCCTCACCGTCACCGGCCGGGCCGAGGGGATGAGCGCCGACGATCCGAAGGTGGCGAAGGCGCTCGGCACCGGCGCGCGCTTCAGCCTCACCGGCGCCAAGCCGAAGACTGGCCCCGCGGCGGTCAGCGCCATGACCATCGAGCTCGCCCCGCTGACCGGGCGCTTCACCGGCACCGCATCGGCGGAGACGGTGGACGGCACGCTCAAGCTCGAGAAGCTGGATCTCGCCGCGCTCTCGCCGCTGGCCGGCCATCCCATGACCGGCACCGCCACGCTCGATGCCAAGGTCACCGCGCGCGACCACCTCTCGCGCGTCAATGTCACCCTGAAGGGCGGCGCCGAGGATCTGGCCACCGGGATCGCCGCCATCGACGGCCTGTTCGGCGGCACCACCACGCTGTCGGGCGCGCTGGCGCGGGACGGCGAGAACGCCATTCGCGTGAACGCCCTGAAGCTCGCCGCCACCGGCCTCAGCGTCACCGCCGACGGCACCATCTCGCGCGCCCGCGCGGACCTTGCGGCCAATCTCTCGGTCGCCGACGTCTCCAAGCTCGATCCCCGCGTCACCGGCACGGTGAACGGCGAGGTGGCGTTCAGCGGCACCCTCGACAATCTCGGCCTGACCGCGCGGCTCGCCATGCCCTCGGGCACGGCCATGAAGCAGAAGGTCGAGGGCCTCGGCCTCGACGTCACCGCCACCGACCTCACGCGGCGCCCTGCGGCCCGCTTCAATCTCGGCGGCCGGGTGGCTGGCAAGCCGGCAACCGGCTCGGGCGCGTTCGCCATGACGGACGCGGGCGCGAAGGAGCTGCGCGGCCTCGCCCTGGCCATCGGCTCGGTCACCGCCGCGGGCAATCTCGACCTTGCCGCCAGCGGCATCGCCAGCGGCCAGATGAAGGTGACGGCCGGCGACCTCAACGATCTCTCGCCGCTGGTCCTGACCGAGCTCGCCGGCAAGCTCGATGCGGATGTGCGGCTCGATGGCGCGGATGGCAAGCAGCGTGTCGCCATCAAGGCCACGGGGGAGAACATCGCCGCCGCCGGGCAGCAGGTGGGCCGGGCCTTCATCGATGCCAGCGTGGTGGATCCCGCCGGCGTGCCCCTGCTCGACGGCACGGTGAAGCTCGATGCGGTGAAGGCCGGCGGCATGGACATTCCGCGCGTCGACCTCGCCGCGAGCCGCGCCGCCTCCGGCACCAACATGAAGCTCGATGCGACGGTGAACGGCGCGAGCCTCGCCACCGCCGGCGTGCTGAGCCAGAGCGCGCGCCAGGTGGCCTTCCGCCTCGACAGCCTGCGCCTTGCCCGCGGCAACGCCAGCCTCGCCACCTCGGCGCCGGCCAATTTCACCTGGGCGGACAACAATCTGAGCATCGACCGGCTGGCGCTGGCCACCCGGGGCGGCAGCGCCACCGTCTCGGGGCGGGCCGGCGAGCGGCTCGATCTCAATGTGGATCTCAAGTCCCTGCCGCTGTCGCTGGCCGATCTCGCGAGCCCCGGCCTCGGCCTGTCCGGCACCCTCAACGCCACCGCCCGCATCGAGGGGCCCGCGGCGCGGCCGAGCGGCAATTACACCCTTGCCATCAACCAGCTCAACGCCGCGCAGCTTGCCTCGAGCGGCGTCGGCCCGCTCACCATCACGGCCGACGGGCGCCTTGCCGACGGCCGGGTGGGCACCAATGCGCGCATCGCCGGGCGCTACCTCACCGGCCTCACCGTCACCGGCTCGGCGCCGCTCGGGGCCGGCGCGCTCGACCTCGCCATCCGCGGCGCGGTGGACCTCGCTCTGGCCAACCCGTCGCTCGCCACCTCGGGCGCCCAGGTGCGCGGGCGCGCGGACATCAACGCCACCGTGCGCGGCACCGCCGCCGAGCCGCGCGCCGGCGGAACGGTGCGCATCACCGGGGCGCGCTTCGACGACAGCGTGAACGGCGTCAACCTGAGCAACATCGACGGCGTGATCACAGGCACCGAGCGCTCGGTGACCATCACCTCCCTGTCGGCCCGCACCCCCAACGGCGGCAGCCTCACCGGGCGCGGCTCCGTCGCGCTCGATCCGGCGGCGGGCTTTCCGGGGAACATCGCCATCGACCTCACCAATGCCGGCCTCGTCAACAGCGAGCTCATGCGCCTCGTCGCCGAGGGCCGGGTCACCGTGGACGGAGCCTTCGCCAACGCGCCGCGGGTCGGCGGCCGGCTGGTGGTGCGGGCGCTCGACGTGAATATCGCCGAGCGCCTTCCGGGCGGGGCGGAGACGCTCAACGTGCGCCACGTCAACACCGGCAGCCGCTGGCGGTCGAGCGCAACCGGCCGCGCCGCCGCGCAGCGCGCCGCGCCGCAGCGGGCGAGCGGGGGCATGCCGCTCGACCTCACGGTCTCCGCGCCCAACAACGTGTTCGTCCGCGGCATGGGGCTGGAGGCCGAGCTCGGCGGCGACATCCGCCTGAGCGGCACCACCGCCGCCCCCGCCACCATCGGTGCCTTCGAGATGCGGCGCGGCACCTTCGATATTCTCGGCCGGCGCCTCACCTTCACGCGCGGCAAGATCACCTTCGCGGGCACGCCCGATCCCGAGCTCGACTTCGTGGCCGAGGCCACCGCCAACGACATCACCGCGCAGATCCTGGTCACCGGCTCGGCCTCCCGGCCCGAGGTGGCGTTCACCTCCACCCCCTCGTTGCCCCAGGACGAGGTGCTCTCGCGCCTGATGTTCGGCCGCTCGGCGGGCTCGCTGACTGGCGCGCAGGCGCTGCAGGTGGCGCAGACCATCGCGCAGTTCTCCAGCGGCGGCGGCGGGGTGCTGAACGACCTGAGGCGCACGCTCGGCCTCGACAGCCTCAACGTGGGCACCAATTCGACCGGCAACGGCGCCCAGGTGGGCATCGGCAAGCGCCTGAACGACCGGCTGTCCATCGGCGTGAACCAGGGAACCACCCCCGGCGCCAGCGGCGTGACAGTGGATCTCGACATCACCAAGAACATCCGCCTGCAAGGCAGCACCGGCATCGACGGCGCGGCCAACGTGGGCATCGGCGCCCAGTGGGACTATTGACGGGGCCGGGCGGACGGAGGCGTCGGACGGCGCCGGCGGCGGGTTTCCTGCGAATATGCTCCATGTTCCGGAGAGTGGGGAAATCGGGCCGCTTTTTCGCTTTGGCGGTATTCCAAGACGGAAGCGTGCCTAATGTATGGGCTGTTTTGAGAGCCTAATTATTAGTCATCTACCGCCTGCGCTGAGCACATTTCAGACAGAGTTGCGGTACCGAAAAACCATCCTATCCGGGATATCCCTTAGCCTTTCGTTGGTGCGCCATGGGCTTGCAGCCTTGGCACAGCGCTTGCTGGCACGTTCCAGCCAGCTCTGGCCCATCAAGCGAGAAGGGAGACCCCAAATGCTCGAATTGTTCGCGAGGACAATGAGGAAACTGGGTTTTGTCGCCGCCGCCGCCGCCATGGCGGGCACCATCGGTGCCGCGCGGGCGGAAGACACCATCAAGGTCGGGATCCTGCATTCGCTTTCGGGCACCATGGCCATCAGCGAGACCACGCTGAAGGACGCGATGCTGATGCTCATCGAGGAGCAGAACAAGAAGGGCGGCCTGCTCGGCAAGAAGCTGGAGCCGGTGGTGGTCGATCCCGCCTCCAACTGGCCGCTGTTCGCCGAGAAGGCGCGCGAGCTCATCACCAAGGACAAGGTGGCGGCGGTGTTCGGCTGCTGGACCTCGGTGTCGCGCAAGTCCGTGCTGCCGGTGTTCAAGGAGCTGAACAACATCCTCTTCTACCCGGTGCAGTACGAGGGCGAGGAGAGCGAGCGCAACGTCTTCTACACCGGCGCCGCGCCGAACCAGCAGGCCATTCCGGCGGTGGATTACCTGGCCGATGAAGAGAAGGTCGAGCGCTGGGTGCTGGCCGGCACGGACTATGTCTATCCCCGCACCACCAACAAGATCCTCGAAGCCTACCTCAAGTCCCGTGGGGTGAAGGCCGAGGACATCATGATCAACTACACGCCGTTCGGCCATTCCGACTGGCAGACCATCGTCTCCGACATCAAGAAGTTCGGCTCGCAGGGCAAGAAGACGGCGGTGGTCTCCACCATCAACGGCGATGCCAACGTGCCCTTCTACAAGGAACTGGCCAACCAGGGCATCAAGGCCACCGACATTCCGGTCGTGGCCTTCTCGGTGGGCGAGGAGGAACTGGCCGGCATCGACACCAAGCCGCTGGTGGGCCACCTCGCGGCCTGGAACTACTTCATGTCCATCGACACGCCCGAGAACAAGGCGTTCATCGACAAGTGGCACGCCTTCACCAAGAATCCGAAGCGCGTCACCAACGACCCGATGGAAGCCCATTACATCGGCTTCAACATGTGGGTGAAGGCGGTGGAGAAGGCCGGCACCACGGACCCGGACAAGGTCATCGCGGCGCTGCCGGGCATCAAGCAGGCGAACCTCACCGGCGGTGTCTCCGAGATGTTGCCCAACCACCACATCACCAAGCCCGTCTTCATCGGCGAGATCGAGGACAACGGCCAGTTCGACGTGGTGTGGAAGACCAAGGATCTGGTGCCGGGCGATGCCTGGTCCGACTTCCTCGAAGGCTCCAAGAGCCTGACGGCGGACTGGGTCAAGTACAATTGCGGCAACTACGACACCGTGAAGAACGTCTGCCTCGGCGCGGCAGCGAAGTAAGGGCAAAGGCGACGGCCCGGCGCGCGCCGGGCCGGCCGGCCACGAGCTCGGCCAATGCGCTCGCCAGGCGACTGGCAGCGCGGCCGACCCAGCGACCGGCCGGACGAAGGGATGGGGGTTCCGTGGTAACCCTCCCGCATCCCTGTCCGGCCGATCCCGCCGCCCCCGCCGGGCAACGGTGGTGGCGCGGCGTAAGGCCCCGTCCGGACGGCACCGCTCTCAGCCGTCCGGGCGGGCCTCGCCATCTGGTGCCGCCTGC
>JAFIHR010000031.1 GCA_017849325.1 Xanthobacter autotrophicus
CCTTGCCCGCGCGCGTCCGCGCTGGTTAAGTCAGTTCAGCTCCGGCTCTTGAGGAGGCAGCCATGATGCCCGCCGATGCCACCGTCGATCCCGACGAGGTCGCCCGCTTCGATGCCCTGGGCGCCGAATGGTGGAACCCGAAGGGCAAGATGGCGCCGCTCCACGCCATGAACCCGGCGCGCCTCGCCTTCCTGCGCGACGCGCTGGTGCGTCATTTCAACCGCGACGGACGCTCCCTGCGCCCGCTCAAGGGCCTCGGCATCCTCGATATCGGCTGCGGTGGCGGGCTGTTGAGCGAGCCGCTGGCCCGCCTCGGCGCCACGGTGATGGGCATCGATCCCGCGCCCCAGAACATCCAGGTGGCCCGCGACCATGCCGAGAAGGCCGGGCTCGACATCGAATATTTCCCCATCGCGGCGGAAGAGGTGGCGGTGCGCGGCTCGCGCTTCGACGTGGTGATCGCCCTTGAGGTGGTGGAGCACGTGAGCGACGTGGGCCTGTTCGTGCGCACCGCGGGCAGCCTGGTGGCGGACGGCGGGCTGCTCGTGCTCTCGACCCTCACCCGCACGGCCAAGAGCTTCGCCTTCGCCATCGTGGGGGCGGAATATGTGCTGCGCTGGCTGCCGCGCGGCACCCACCGCTGGGACAAGTTCATCACCCCCGAGGAGCTGGAGGCGACGCTGGGCGCGGCGGGCTTCTCGGCTGCGGAGAAGGCGGGCCTCGCCTATGACCCGCTCTCCGGGCGCTTCTCCCTCACGGGGGATCTGTCGGTGAATTACTTCATGGTGGCGCAGCGGGCCTGACGGCCGCCGCATCGCGGTCCGGGCGAAGGGCTCAGTTCCGCTCTTCCGGCAGGATGGGCAAGGGGAAGATCTCCACCTCGTCCTCCTTCAGCGCCTTCACCTCTTCCGGGCTGGCCTCGCCATAGATGGAGCGGTGCTCGATCTCGCCGTCGTGCATCTTGCGGGCGAGGTCGGCGAAGGCGTCGCCGACATAATCCGAGCTCTTGACCACATGCTCGCGCACCTGGCGCAGCAGCTCACGCAGCTCCGCCTCGGGATGGGCGGCCATGGCGAGGGGCGGGGCGGCCGTCCCGTCGCCGCTCGCCGGGCGATCGCCTGCGAGCGGCGGCTCCGGCCGGGGGTCGGGCCGCTCCGGCCGGTCGGTGCGGGCCACGGCCGGGGCCATGATGGCCTTCTCCACCGCCGAGGAGCCGCACTGGGGGCAGGTGACGAAGCCGCGCGCGCGCTGGTCCTCGTAGCTGGCCGAGGAGGGGAACCAGCTTTCGAAGCAGTGGCCGTCGGCGCATTCGAGGCTGTAGCGGATCACGAGGGTGCTCCCACCACGTGCAGATGTGCGCTCTGGCCGGGCTCGCTGATCTCGAAGCGCCGGCCGTTGGTCAGGGAGGGGATGCGCGCGCGGGCGCTCGCCACCTCCTTGAGGTCGATCTCGGCGAGGATGACGCCGGGATCGGTGCTGCCCTCGGCGATCACCCGGCCCCACGGGTCCACCACCAGGGAATGGCCGAACGTCTCGCGGCCGTTCTCGTGCCTGCCGCCCTGGGCGGCGGCGAGCACATAGGCGCCGTTCTCGATGGCCCGGGCGCGCAGCAGCACCTGCCAGTGCGCCTCGCCCGTCGCCCGGGTGAAGGCGGAGGGAACCGTCAGCACCTGCGCCCCGGATTCCGCCAGCGCCCGGTAGAGCGCCGGAAAGCGCAGATCATAGCAGATGGTGAGCCCGAGGCGGATGCCCGCCACGTCGGCCAGCACCGCCCGCTCGCCCGCCTTGTAGGCGTTGGATTCGTGATAGCTCTCGCCGTTGCCGAGGCTGACGTCGAACATGTGGATCTTGTCGTAGCGCGCGGCGATGGCGCCCTCCGGGGAGAGCAGGAAGCCGCGGTTCACCGCCCGGTTCTCGGTCACCTTCAGGGCGAGGGAGCCGATATGCAGGAAGATCTTCAGCTCCGCCGCGAGCGCCTTGAGGCTGGCGAGAGTGGGGTCGTCCTCCTCGCCCACCAGGGTCTCGAACAGGATTTTGCGCTCGAGCTCCATGATGTTGGTGGTCTCGGGCGTCTGCACATAGCGCGCGCCGGACCTCGCGGCTTCCGTGATGAGGGCGCGCGCCGCCTCAAGATTGGCGGCGGGGCTGCGCCCGGAGCGCATCTGCACGAGGGCGACGGGCAGGGTCTCGGCGGTCTCGGTGGCCATGGAGGGTGCTCTTCTCCTCGCGGTCGATCACGCCGGCTCCGGCAGACGGGGAGGACGAGCGCGATAGGCGGAGCGATTGCGGCCCCGAATCCCGACCCTTGCGCTCCGCCGCCCACCGCGGGCGTGCCACCCGTGCGCTACGGCCTCCGCGGGGCCGGTCCCCGACGGGTGCGCGCACGGGACGCATCCCGCCTGTCTGTCATGGGCCTGTCGCCAATGCAAGACACCCGCCCGTGTGGGCTTCGCCCCGGCGCTCGGCTTCAAGGTCCGCGGCCGGATGCCTCAGGCGGCGAGGGGGTCGAGCTCGCCGGCCTCCTCGAGGGCATAGAGGTCGTCACAGCCGCCCACATGGGTGTCGCCGATGAAGATCTGCGGCACGGAGGTGCGGCCGCCGGCGCGCTTCGTCATCTCGGCCTGGCCTTCGCGATCGGTGGTGATGTCGATCTCCGTGAAGGTCCAGCCTTTGCGGCGCAGCAAAGCCTTGGCGTTATGGCAATAGGGGCACCAGCTCTTGGTATAAATGGTGATCGGTTTCATAGATGGCGTCGCAAAAGAGTCTCGGGGCAGCAGGACACTCGTCACGCAAGCGTCGCATAATAGACATTTAGGCGCCCTCGACAACCCGCGCGAAGGTAAGCGCATCCACCCGGGCAGCGCCTCCTCGCCGCAGCGCCCGCGCGCAGGCATCGAGCGTCGCGCCCGTCGTATAGACGTCATCGATGAGGATCAGCCGCGCTCCGGCGAGCGGAAATGCTGCATTGCGGCGAACCGTGAAGGCGCCGGCGACGTTGGCGCGGCGCTCGGTCTTGCTGAGCGCGGTCTGCGAGGGCGTGCGGCGCTGCCGGGCGAGCAGGTCCGTAACCACCGGAACGCCGGCGATGGGAGCGATGCGCCGGGCGAGCAGGGCGGCCTGGTTGAAGCGGCGGCGCCACAGGCGCAGGGGATGCAGCGGCACCGGCACCAGAGCGTGGGCGTCCGGCGTCAGTTCGCGCCCGGCCTGGGCCATCAACCGCGCCATGGGCAGGGCGAGGTCGAGCCGGTCGGCATATTTCAGCTTGTGCACCAGATCCCGCGCCACGCCCTCGAACACGACGGCGGCGCGGGCGCGATCGAAGGCCGGCGGATCGGCCAGCGCCTCGGGCGAGACCAGGGGCTCGCCGGGGTCGAAGGCGAAGGGCGTGCCGGTGCGCTCGCAATAGGGCCGGGAAATGGGGGCAAGGCCGCTCCAGCAGGCGCCGCACAGGCCGCCGGTCTCGGCCACCACGGCGCCGCAGCCGATGCAGGTGGGCGGCAGGGCGAAATCGAGGATGGTGCGGCCGAGGGCGCGTGCCTGCCCGGCCGCGCGCACGAAGGTGGTGGAGATGCC
>JAFIHR010000227.1 GCA_017849325.1 Xanthobacter autotrophicus
GATGCGCAGGGTCACCTTGGTGCCGAGCTCCTTGCTGAGGTAGTCCATCAGCGGGGCGTAGCGCTCGGTGACGCCGGAGGCGTTCTCCGCCGGGATGATGGCGAAGGTGAGCTCGGGATACTTGGCCTTCCAGTCCTCGGCGGCGGCGAGGCCGGAGCTGAGCACCAGGGCGGCGGACGCCGCGATCAGGCTACGACGGTTCAGCATGTCTTGCTCCTGTCGGACAAGGTCACTTCAAGATCGGTCGGGGTGAACAACCCAAAAGCCGCGCCGCGTGCTGCAAAGTCTGCCGCGCGGGTCTCATTCGCATCCTCAAACGGGGCCGCGAACACGGCCCGGGTCAGCTTGCGCCCGCCCTCGCGCGGCCGGACCCGGAAGGGCCGGCGCCGCAACGGCGGGATGGGGGAAAGCGCGTCAGGCCAGCGCCGCGTCGGGGATCGCCAGCCCCGCGCGTCCGGGCGCCGGCGCGGGGTCGAGGTCCATCACCTCGCCGGCCTCCAGGCCGTAGAGGTCGCGGGCGACGTCATCGGTGAGCGCTTCCGGCGCGCCGTCGAACACCACGCGCCCCTGCGCCATGCCCACGAGGCGGTCGCAATAGGTGCGCGCCAGATCGAGGGAGTGCAGGTTGCACAGCACGGTGATGCCGAAATGCTTGTTGATGCGCAAAAGCGCATCCATGACGATCTTGGTGTTGCGCGGGTCGAGCGAGGCGATGGGCTCGTCGGCGAGGATGAGGCCCGGCTCCTGCGCCAGGGCGCGGGCGATGGCCACCCGCTGCTGCTGGCCGCCCGAGAGGCTGTCGGCGCGCTGGGCGGCGAGCGGGGCGATGTCGAACTGGTCGAGGGCGGACAAAGCGATGGCCCGGTCGTCGGCGCTCCAGCTCTTGGTGAAGGCGCGCCAGGCCGGCATGGTGGAAAGCCGCCCCATGAGGACGTTGGTGAGCACGTCGAGCCGGCCCACCAGGTTGAACTGCTGGAAGATCATCGCCGCCTGGGCGCGCCACAGGCGCAGCGCCTGGCCTTTCAGGGCGGTGACGTCCTGCCCGTCGAACACGATGCGGCCGGAGGTGGGTTCCTGCAGGCGGTTGATCATGCGCAGCAAGGTCGACTTGCCGGCGCCCGAGCGGCCGATCACGCCGATGAACGCGCCGGGTGCGATCGCCAGATCGACCTCGGACACGGCCATCTTGTCGCCGAAGCGCCGGCTCAGGCCTTCGATCATGAGCATGCGGACAGGGCCCCGTTGCACGTTCCCGTTCGCATAGCCCCGTCGCGCAACAGGCGTGTGACGCTACGGCGACATGGGGCGGGTGCGGCCGCGCCAGCTCAGCATCCGCACGTGCGCGGGGTGCGTCATGCAACCGTCACCGTGCGGTGCGGCGCCGTCCGGGCGCGCCGGGGCGGAGGGCGCGCCCGGGCGGCTGCGGGGAGGCGCGGCGGCGGGCGGGCAGGACGGGCGAACGCGGCGGTGGCCACAAAAAGCAGGCGCCGGAGAGATGTTAGCTCTCCGGCGCCGCGTAGATCGATCGGCTTTCGCCTTCTTCTTAATCTGGGCTGGGCGCCCGATGGTGGAGACGCATCAAACCATGCCGCACAGCACTGCGCCGATGAAGGCGAATGCTGCGCAAGTCTGAAGCACAGTGAGCGTCAATCCCAAGCTCATCGAACTCCCCCAATGCCGTCGATCACCGAAGAAAGTTTAATGAAGTCTCACCGCATGGAAAGCATTTGATGTGCTGCGGTGCCGTCGAAAATTATTGCGGCGCAGAGGTTTGCGGGGGAAAAGAACCGCCTTCCGGGGCTTCGGCGGACCCTGCGATGCAGCAGCTGAGGAAAAATAAATTAATTCCCCACCCGTAGAACTGGGCGCCCGGCGGCGTCCGCCGTCCAGCCGCGGCGTCCGGTCGAGGTTTCCCCAGCGGCAGGATGAGGCTCAGCGGGCAGTATCCAGAATGTGCCGCCCGGTCCGCGCGGCATCGTCATACACCTTGGTGTCGCCGGGCTTGAGGCCATAGCAGGTGCTGGCGATCACCGGCTTGCCGGCGGCCAGCAGCTCCGACACGGTGACGAAGCGGTAGCCCTTCGCCTGGAGCGCCGGCACCAGCAGCCTGACCGCCTCGGCGGTGTGGGCGCCGCGCCCGTTGGCGTGCATCAGCACGATGGAGCCGGGGCGGATGGAGCGCAGCATGGCATCGGCCATGAACTTGGCGCCGAGGAAGGCGGGGTCGCCCGAATCCACGTCCCACTGGATGGCGAGGTGGCCGGTATCGTTCACGTAGTTCATGGAGGCCGGGCTGCAGGTGCCATAGGGGAAGCGGAACAGGTTCGGCCGCTCCGGCACGCCGGGGAGGGCGCAGCCGGCGGCCGCCGCATCCTTGCGACGCAGGAGGAAGGCGGCATCGGCATCGTCCACCTGCCGCTCCATGTAGGCCCCGCCATGCACCGAGAGGTTGCCGTGCGACCAGGTGTGGTTGCCGGTCTCGAACAGCGGATCGGCGATGATCTGCTCGCCGCGCGCGGGATGGCTCATCAGCCACTTGCCGCCGGCGAAGAAGGTGGCGGGGACCTTCTCCGCCCGCAGATAATCGACGATCGCGCCGTCATAGCCGGACACCTCGCCCGAGGCCTCGCACAGATCGAAGGTGAGGGCGACGAGCTTCACCCCCGCGGGCAGGTCCACCCGGCGGATCGAGCCGCGCAGCGCCGGATCGAGGGCCTGCGCCTTGGGCAGGGTGAGCTCGGGCAGGGTCGGGCGGGTGGCCGGATTCTGCTTGCGCACCAGCTTTTCGTCCGGGCGCCCGGCGAGGCTCGCGGGCGCAAAGCAGGCCGGTCCCTCGGCTGCCGCGGCGGTGGATGCCGCTCCGAGCCCGGCGACGAGATGAACAGCCGTGCCGAGCACGAGGCCAAAGAAGAAATGCCGCATGGAAGGACAATCACGACGTGCAGGAAAGGCTCCTGCGTGCGGAGCAGTCTCACGGCACCGGGGCGAAGGCAAGGCGGGCCGGAAGGTGACGCTGCGGTGCCGGCTGCGTCCCCTCGCCGCGCTCCTTCGGGAAGCTGCCGCGGCGTCGCGGGGCCCGGGAAATCCGTTGTGGGCCGAGGCCCGGCACGCTAGAGCCTGTGCCTTGCCGCAGGGGCTGCCGGCGCCCCTTTCCACGGAAGGCCCGTGACGCTGGAAGGCATGTGATGCTCGCAAATCTTCTGTCCATCCAGTCCCATGTGGTGTTCGGCCATGTCGGCAACGCATCCGCCGTGTTTCCGCTGCAGCGGCTCGGGGTGGAGGTGTGGCCGATCCAGACCGTGCAGTTCTCCAACCACACCGGGTATGGCGCCTGGCGCGGGCAGGTGTTCGAGGCGGGCATGATCGCCGATCTGGTGGAAGGCATCGCCGAGCGCGGCGTGCTGCCGCGCTGCGACGGCGTGCTCTCGGGCTACATGGGCTCGGCGGATATCGGCGCCGCCATCCTCGGCGCGGTGGAGCAGGTGCGCACCGCCAATCCCAGGGCGCGCTATTGCTGCGATCCGGTGATCGGCGACGTGGGACGCGGCATCTTCGTGCGCCCCGGCATCCCCGAATTCATCCGCGAGCGGGCCCTGCCGGCGGCGGACATCATCACTCCCAACCAGTTCGAGCTGGAGCTCCTGTCCGGCGTGAAGGCCGCCAGCCGGGGCGAGGCCATCGCCGCCTGCGGCCGGCTGCACGCGGTGGGCCCCAAGGTGATTCTCGTCACCAGCCTCCACACCGGGGAGACGCCGGCCGACGCCATCGACCTCCTCGCCTGCGGCCCCGACGGGCATTTTCTGGTGCGCACGCCGCGCCTCGAGGCGAATCTCAACGGGGCCGGCGACGCCATCGCCGCGCTGTTCTTCTTCCATTACGAGCGCACCGGCTCGACCGCCGCCGCTCTGTCCGCGGCGGCCTCCTCGGTCTACGGCCTTCTGGAGCGCACGGTCGCGGCCGGCTCGCGCGAGTTGCTGCTGGTTGCGGCGCAGGACGAATTCATCAGTCCTTCTCGGGTCTTCACGGCCGACGCGGTTTGAGGCAGAAGCATTTCACCGCTTGTCCGCGAGCGGTGGGGCCGGGCGACGGGGGCGCGGGCCTCTTTCATCGCATCGGGGGCGACGACGATGCCGCGCCGTTTCGTGACCATGGACGTGTTTACCTCGCGCCCGTTCGGGGGCAATCCGCTGGCCGTCGTGCTGGATGCCGCGGGGCTCGACGATTTCGCCATGCAGCAGATCGCCCGCGAGTTCGGCGCGGCCGAGACGGTGTTCGTGCTGCCGCCGCGCAACGCCGCCAATTCGGCGCGCATCCGCCTGTTCACCATGGCGCACGAGATGCCGTTCGCCGGCCATCCCACGGTGGGCGCGGCGGTGCTGCTGGGGCTGGAGCGCAAGCTCGGCAAGGGGCCGCTGCTCATCGAGGAGATGATCGGCACCATCCGCTGCGAGGTGACCACCGACGGCGAGGGCACGCGCAGGGGCGCGGCGGTGTTCGCCGTGCCGCGCAAGGCGGAGGCCGATGCGGTGGAGATCACCAAGGAGGCCTGCGCCGAGGCGCTCAACCTCGACCCCGAGGACATCGGCTTCGATGCCCATCGCCCGCTGGTGGCCTCGGCCGGCGTGCCGTTCCTGTTCGTGCCGGTGGCGAACCTCACCGCGCTCGCCCGGGCCCGGCCGGACGATGCGGCCTTCCTCGCCAGCCTCGGGGCCTATGCGGAATCGGTCTTCCTCTACACCCTCGACGAGGAGGGCGACGCCGACTTCCGCGCCCGCATGTTCTCGCCCGGCCTCGGCAATGAGGAGGATGCGGCCACCGGCGCGGCCGCGGCCGCCTTCCCTGCCGTGCTGCTGGATGCCGAGCCGTTCGTCGATGCCCATCACAAGGTGCGCATCGACCAGGGCTTCGAGATGGGCCGGCCAAGCCGCATCGACCTCGGCTTCACGGTGAAGGACGGCAAGCTGGTCGATGCCACCATCGGCGGCTCCGCCGTGGTGGTGGGCGAGGGGGTGCTGCACATTTGACGTGCAATCTACGTTGTTTATATATTACGTTACGTAATTTCACGTAAAATTCACACGGCCACCCTTTCGCTCCGGCCCGCCGGCGCCCTATGTTCGCCGCGACGCAACATCCGGCCGATCCGGAGGTCTTCCGGCGGCCCCAAGCTCAGGTGACCTCCATGAGCCAGGCCCAGCCCACCCTGTTCGACAGCTTCAAGCTCGGCGCCATGACGCTGGCGAACCGCATCGTCATGGCCCCGCTGACGCGCAACCGCGCCGTCGCCGGCTTCGTGCCGTCCGATCTGGCGGCGGAATATTACGCCCAGCGCGCCTCCGCCGGCCTCATAATCACCGAGGCCTCGCAGATCTCCCAGCAGGGCCAGGGCTATCAGGACACCCCCGGCATCTACAGCGACGCGCAGGTGGCCGGCTGGCGCAAGATCACCGATGCGGTGCACGCCAGGGGCGGGCATATCGTGATCCAGCTCTGGCACGTGGGGCGGGTCTCCCACACGGTGCTCCAGCCGGGCGGCGGCGCGCCGGTGGCGCCCTCGGCCATCAAGGCCGAGACCAAGACGTTCGTGAACAACGACTTCGCCGAGACTTCCATGCCCCGCGCCCTGGAGCTCGCCGAGATCCCCGGCATCATCGCCGATTATCGCCACGCCGCCGCCAACGCCATCAAGGCCGGCTTCGACGGGGTGGAGCTGCACGCCGCCAACGGCTACCTCGTCGACCAGTTCCTGCGTGACGGCGCCAACCAGCGCACCGACGCCTATGGCGGCTCCATCGAGAACCGCGCCCGCTTCCTGCTGGAGGTGATGGACGCGCTCATCGCCGAGATCGGCGCCGATCGCACCGGCCTTCGTCTCTCGCCGGTGACGCCCGCCAACGGCCTCTCCGACAGCAATCCCCAGCCGCTCTTCAATTATGTGATGGAGGAGCTGGAGAAGCGTCATCCGGTCTATGTGCACATGATCGAGGGCGCCACCCAGGGCCCGCGCGACATCGCGCCCGACTTCTCCTTCGCCGAGCTGCGCAAGCGCTATTCCGGCGCCTGGATGGTCAACAACGGCTACGATCTCGCCCTCGCCAGGGAGGTGGTCGCCGCCGGCGGGGCGGATCTCATCGCCTTCGGCCGGGCCTTCATCTCCAATCCCGACCTCGTCGAGCGCCTGCGCCGCGGCGCGCCGCTGAACGAGCTGGACCGGGCGACGCTCTATGGCGGCGGGGCGGCGGGCTACACCGACTATCCCACCCTCGATCAGCTCGCGGCCTGACATGCAGGCGGTGGAGCTCGGCCCCGACGGCTGGGGCGTGAGGGACGATGCGGGCCGGCGGATCGCGCCGGTCCGGGCGCTGGACCTTCCCATGGAGACCGGCGGCTGGCCGGAGCTTGAGCCCCACCGCGCCGCCATCGATGCCCATTTCGCCGCCCGCAGCGCCAACAATCCGCATATCTGGAACGGGCGGGTGCTGGTCTCGCGCACCCCCCGATTCGTGGACGGCCGGCTGTCGGCCGCCTGCCGGGAGGTGGATTTCGCCTCCTTCATGTGGTGGCGCGACACCGGATGGCGCGACTACGGCGCCGTCAATATTTTCGGCCTCGCGGCGCTGGAGGGCGCGGACGGCGGCTTCGTGCTCGGCGTCATGGGGGACCACACGGCCTCGGCCGGGCGCATCTACTTTCCCTGCGGCACGCCGGATCTCGATGACGTGACTGAGGCCGGGCAGGTGGACCTGCTCGCCTCGGCCTATCGCGAGATGGCCGAGGAGACCGGCCTGCGCGCCGGCGACGTGGCGCAGGATCTGGGCTGGACCGGCATCTTCGACGGGCCGCGCATCGCCCTCATGCGGCGCCTCGTGTTCGCCGAGCCCGCGGCGGCGCTGGCCGAGCGCATCCGCGGCTTCCTGCGCGCGGAGAAGAAGCCCGAACTGTCTGACGTGACGGTGGTGCACCGCGAGGCGGATCTCGCCGATCCGCGCATGGTGCCCTTCGGCATCGCCTATATCCGCACCCTCTGGCGGGCGCGGGAGGCGGCCCCGGTCGCCTAGCCGTGCCGCCCCGCGGCCGGCTACGGATAGCCGAAGCGGGTGCGGATGGTGGCGAGCTGGGTCAGCGCCTGGGCATTCTTGCCGGTGGCGCAGCTCGCCTTGGGCGAGGTGAGCGAGGCGGTGATCTTGTCATAGACCGGCTTCACCAGATGGCCGGTGTCCACGTCCTCGTTGATGACCTTCTCGAACTCGGCGATGGCGGCGGAGCAGGTGGTCGCGCCGCCGGTGGAATCCGCCGGCCCGTTGGGCACGGGGACGCTGGCGCTCGCCATGGGCGAGGGGGTGGTCGGGTTGGTTCCGGTGCCCGAGCAGGCGGCGAGGAGGAGGGCGAGAAGCGGAGCGGCGGCCACGAGGGCAGGGCGTCGGATCATGAAGCCTCGCTGGAGGGGGTGGGACGGCAAATCACCGCGAGGGTGCCCCGGGAAGGTGCCCCAGCCGTGCGCCGCGAGGCAAGCACCCGGCGGCCGGATTTTCGCCGCGGATGATTGCGCCGCAAGGGAAGGTGCGCAGCGGTGCCGCAGCACGCCCGCAGGCGCGGGCCGAAGGGCGCGGCTCTGCCACCCGCCCCTTGCGTTCCCCGCCGTTCGCTTGTATCTGAAGCCTTCCAGAGCGAAACCGTCGAGAGCTTGCATCCGTGTCGTCCTGCGCGACCAGCATTGCCGCTTCCGCCTCCCGCACCCCGATGGTGCCGGGCACCGCTCTGCTGCGCGCTCTCCTCCTTCTCCTTAGCCGCCCCTGAGAGCCGGCCGGGCCTTGCGCCTGGGCACTCAGGGGACTGACCGACCGCCGGGAGATGAGACCCGGCGCCCGTTTCGGCTTATGATCCGGCTCATGTCGGCGCCCCGGCTTCCCGAGGATGGAAGCGCGCCCTGCCGGAGTTGCGAGAAGGACCGTTCCCATGAGTGAAGTCTCCGCCCCCGTCCCCGCTTCCTCCGACAAGGACCGGGTGATCATCTTCGACACCACCCTGCGCGACGGCGAGCAGTGCCCCGGCGCCTCCATGACCTTCGAGGAGAAGCTGGAGGTGGCCGAATTGCTCGACGCCATGGGCGTCGACGTGATCGAGGCGGGCTTCCCCGTCGCCTCCCAGGGCGATTTCGAGAGCGTGGCGGAGATCGCCCGCCGGGCGAAGAATGCCACCATCGCCGGCCTCTCCCGCGCCGCGCTGAACGATATCGACCGCTGCGCCGAGGCGGTGAAGCACGCCAGGCGCGGGCGCATCCACACCTTCCTCTCCACCTCGCCGGTGCACATGAAGTACAAGCTCCAGAAGGAGCCGCACCAGGTGCTGGAGATGATCGCCGCCTCCGTGGCCCGCGCCCGCGGCCATGTGGACGACGTGGAATGGTCGGCCGAGGACGGCACCCGCACGGAGATGGACTTCCTGTGCCGCTGCGTGGAGACGGCCATCGCCGCCGGCGCGACCACCATCAACATCCCCGACACCGTGGGCTACACCACGCCGAGCGAATACGAGGCGCTGTTCCGCACCGTGCGCGAGCGCGTGCCGAACTCCGACAAGGCCATCTTCTCGGTGCATTGCCACAACGACCTCGGCATGGGCGTGGCCAATTCCCTGGCCGGCCTCGCCGGCGGCGCGCGGCAGATCGAGTGCACCGTCAACGGCATCGGCGAGCGGGCCGGCAATGCGGCGCTGGAGGAGGTGGTGATGGCCATCGACACCCGCTCCGACGTGCTGCCCTACCGCACCGGCATCAACACCCGCATGCTCACCCGCGCCTCCAAGCTGGTGTCGGCGGTGACCTCCTTCCCGGTGCAGTACAACAAGGCCATCGTCGGCCGGAACGCCTTCGCCCACGAAAGCGGCATCCACCAGGACGGCATGCTCAAGCACACCCAGACCTACGAGATCATGACCCCCGAGAGCGTGGGCGTCTCCAAGACCTCGCTGGTGATGGGCAAGCATTCCGGCCGCCACGCCTTCAAGGAGAAGCTGAAGGAGCTGGGCTACGAATTGGGCGAGAACGCCCTCAACGATGCCTTCACCCGCTTCAAGGACCTCGCCGACCGCAAGAAGGTGGTCTACGACGAGGACATCGAGGCGCTGGTGGACCAGGAGATCGCCGCCGCCAACGACCGCATCAAGCTGGTCTCCCTCTCGGTGATCGCCGGCACCCGCGGCCCGCAGCGCGCCACCATGAAGCTGATGGTGGACGGCGAGATCCGCACCGAGGAAGCCGAAGGCAACGGCCCCGTCGATGCCACCTTCAACGCCATCAAGGCGCTGGTGCCCCACGCGGCGAAGCTGGACCTCTACCAGGTCCATGCGGTGACCGAGGGCACCGACGCCCAGGCGGAGGTCTCCGTGCGGCTGGAGGAGAACGGCAAGGTGGTGACCGCCCGCGCCGCCAATCCCGACACGCTGGTGGCCTCGGCCCAGGCCTACATCACCGCGCTCAACAAGCTGCAGATGAAGCGCCAGAGCCTCAATCCGCAGAGCGCGGCAGTCTGACGCTCCCCGGCGCAGCATCGCTCCGCCCGGCGCGAACAGGCCGGGCGGCGCCTTGGAACCGAAGCATGAGCTAAGCCGGCGCGAAATCCGCGCCGGCTGGCGGGTGCCGGTCGCCGGCGCATTTCCGCCGATGGTTCCGGGCCTTGTGAAAAACCCGGCATTTCGCCCTTGTCAGCGGCCGGACCATTTGCTACACGGACGCCTCCTTTCGAGGCCCCGCCTCGGAACGGGCGCATAGCTCAGTTGGTAGAGCAGCTGACTCTTAATCAGCGGGTCCTAGGTTCGAGCCCTAGTGCGCCCACCACTTACATCAAAGATTTCGGCCGGAACGGACGCGACGTGCGACGCTGAAGCGGCGTCGCTTCGGCGCGCGCGGCCCTGGGCCTTCATGCCGGTGATGGACCGCGCAATGCGGCGGTGATGTCCGGCGCCTCCCGGTGCAGGCTGCCGACGGCGCCGAACGCCGCAGCATTTCGCACGGGCGCTGAGCCGAAGTTTCCGCCCCGCTCCGCCAAGCTGCGACGGTCATCTGGTGCGATTCTTGCTTTGATTTTTGCACCGGCCGCAACCCGAAACGGGGCGGCGTTCAGGAGCGCGTGGTCCATGACTGAGCTGTTCGCCGTGTGCGCAACCTATGAGGTGGACGAGGGCGGAGTGCGGGGATTCGTGCTGGCGCGCCTCGACGAGACCGGC
>JAFIHR010000228.1 GCA_017849325.1 Xanthobacter autotrophicus
AGCTCGGGCGCGTCGATGCCCTCGATGCGGATGTGCTCGCCGTTGAGCGCGAGGGTATCGCCGTCGACCACATAGGCCGTGCCGCCCCGGTCCTCGCCGCGCAGCACCCATTCGGCGGCGACCGCGAGGCCGCCGAGCAGCGCGGCGGCGAAGACGTAATCCATCAGGCGACGCACCGGCGAAGCTCCCCTCCCAAGGCCACGGCGCACCATGACGGGGGAGCATTAACCCACCGTTAACCGCTCGTTAACCGCATTCAGCGAGGAGTTGGGGAACCCGTTCCGTTCCGCGTCCGGCATCCCCCTGGCGGGGACCGGGGCGCCAAGGGGTTGCGCCCGATGTCCGGCACAGAGCCTTCCGCCCTGCGCGCCGCCGCCTCCCCCGGCGGCGGCAACGGCACGGGCATGCTTGCGCTGGGCGGCGGCGTTTCGGTGCTGCTGCTTCTTACCCTCGCGGCCGCCGGCCCCCTGCCCGCCGGCGCGCGTGTCCTGGCACTGCTCGCCGGCCTCGGATCGCTCGGTGCCGTCGTCCTGCTCTACCGCCGCCTCGCCGCGCTCGGGCGCGCCGCAGCCGCGCTGCAGGCCGAGCTTGCCGATGCCGATGCGCGGCGCCGGGCCGCCGAGGCGGGCAACGCGGCGAAATCCCTGTTCCTTGCCGAGATGAGCCACGAGCTGCGCACCCCCCTCAACACGGTGATCGGCTTTTCCGAGATGATGTCCGAGGAGATGCTGGGGCCCCACGGCGTGCCGGCCTATGGCGATTATGCCGCCGACATCCTCGCCTCGGGCCGCCACCTGCTGGCGCTCGCCGACGATCTTCTGGACCTCGCCCGCATCGAGAGCGGCCACCGGGTGCTGCTGGAGACGCCGGTGGATCTCGACCGGCTCGGGCGCGATTCGATCGCCATGCTGGCGCCCCAGGCGCGGGGGCGCGGCGTCCGGCTCGTCAGCGACGTTCCCGCGCCCGGCGCGCGGCTGTGGGGCGACGAGCGGGCGGTGAAGCAGATGGTGCTCAACCTTCTCGCCAATGCGGTGAAGTTCACCCCGGACGGCGGCGAGGTGAGGTTCTGGGCCGGACGCGACGCGGCGGGCGCGCCGCTGCTGCGGGTGGAGGACACCGGCCCCGGCGTCAGCGAGGCGGAGCTGCCGCTGGACGACGCGCGCCATCGCGAGAGCCGGGTCGATCCGGCCAGCGGGCGCGGCGCGGGGCTCGGCCTTGCCATCGTGCGGGCGCTGGCGGGCCTGCACGGCGCCGAGCTGCGCCTCGTCCCGGCCCCGGAAGGCGGGACGCGGGCGGAAATCGCGTTCCCCGCAGCCCGCGCCATGGCCGCGCCGGAGCCTCCGGCCAGCGCCGCCTGAGCCGGTCAGGGCGTGCCGGAGACGCCGGCTTCGTCGAAGGTGGCCATGTCGCGATGGCAGGCCACCGCCGCCTTCACCACGCCGATGGCGAGCGCCGCGCCGGAGCCTTCGCCGAGCCGCATCCCGAGGTCGAGCAGCGGCGCCTTGCCGAGCTTCTCCAGCAGGCGGGCATGGGCCTTCTCCGCCGAGAGATGGCCGGCGAGGCAGTGGTCGAGGGCGCGGGGATCGGCCGCATGCAGCACCGCCGCCGCCGCCGTCACCACATAGCCGTCGAGGATCACCGGCACCTTCTCGTGACGGGCCGCGAGGATCGCCCCGGCGATCGCCGCCAGCTCGCGCCCGCCGAGCCGGCGCAGCACCTCCAGCGGATCCGAAAGATAGGGCGCGTGCAGCGCCACCGCGGCCTTCACCGCGGCGATCTTGCGGGCGAGCACCTCGTCGGTGGCGCCGGTGCCGGCGCCCACCCAGTCCTCCGCCTCGCCGCCGAACAGGCCGTGGCACAGGGCCGCTGCCACCGTGGTGTTGGCGATGCCCATCTCGCCCAGCGCCAGAACGTCGGTGCCGCCGGCAATGGCCTCCATGCCGAAGCCCATGGTGCCGGCGCAGGCGCGTTCGTCGAGCGCGGGCTCCTTGGTGATGTCGGCAGTGGGATGGTCGAGGGCGAGGTCGAACACCTTCAGCCCGGTGCCGAAGCTGGCGCAGATCTGGTTCACCGCGGCGACGCCGTTGGAGAAGGCGTCCAGCATCTGCCGCGTCACCGAGGAGGGATAGGGCGAGACCCCCGCGGCCGCGACGCCGTGGGTGCCGGCGAACACGGTGACCATGGGCCGCTCGCAGGTGGGCATCGCCTTGCCCTGCCAGGCGGCGAGGTGGATGGCGACCTCCTCCAGCCGGCCGAGCGCGCCGGGCGGCTTGATCAGCCGGTCCTGGCGCGCGCGCGCCATGAGCTGCGCCTCGAGGTCAGGGCCGGGCATGGTGGCGATGAGCTGGCGGATGTCGTCGAAGGGAAGGCCGGTCTCGGAAGCGAACATGGCAGAACCCGAAATGGAAACGCCGCCTCAATAGAGAGCGGCGTTCCAGAGTGCAAATCCGCGCGTGGCGCGCGCCCGGGGATCCCCAAGGGTGCCCCAGGGAGAGGAACGGCGGGCCTATTCGGCCGGCGCCGGGTGGCTCGTGCCGGCCGGAGGCTCGCCCTGCGGCGCGGCCTTCTTCCGGCCGAGCCCGGCGATCCAGCGGGCGAAGACGTAGAACACCGGCGTGAACACGAGGCCGAACAGCGTCACGCCGATCATGCCGGCGAACACCGCCGTGCCCAGCGCCTGCCTGAGCTCCGCGCCGGCGCCCACCGCCCACACCAGCGGCACCACGCCGAGGATGAAGGCGAGCGAGGTCATCACGATGGGACGCAGCCGCAGCCGCGCCGCCTCCACCGCCGCCTCGCGCCGGCTCTGGCCCTGGTCCTCGAGCTGCTTGGCGAACTCGACGATGAGGATGGCGTTCTTGGCGGCGAGGCCGATGAGCACGATGAAGCCCACCTGGGTCAGGATGTTGTTGTCCTGCCCCCTCAGGATCACGCCGATCAGCGCCGCCACGAGGCACATGGGCACGATGAGGATGACCGCCAGAGGCAGGGTCAGGCTCTCGTACTGCGCCGCCAGCACCAGGAAGACGAACACCACGCCGAGCCCGAAGGCGAAGACGGCGGTGTTGCCCGCCCGCTCCTGCTGGTAGGCGATGCCGGTCCATTCATAAGCGAAGCCGGGCGGCAGCACCTTGGCGGCGAGGCCCTGCATGATCTGCATGGCCTGGCCCTGCGAATAGCCCGGCGCCGGCGAGCCGTCGAGCTCGGCGGCGGGATAGAGGTTGTAGCGCGGCACGCGGTAGGGACCGGAGATGTCGCGCACCGTGGTGAACGAGCCGAGCGGCACGATATCCCCGGAGGCGCTGCGCACGCGGATCTGCAGCACGTCCTTCGGATCGAGGCGGAACGGGGCATCGGCCTGGGCCTGCACCCGGAAGGTGCGGCCGAACAGGTTGAAGTCGTTCACATAGGTCGAGCCGATGAAGGTCTGCAGCGCGGCGAAGACGTCGGCGATGTTGACCCTGAGGAGCTGCGCCTTCTGCCGGTCGATGTCGAGATAGAGCTGGGGCGTCGAGGTCTCGAACAAGGAGTAGACCTGCATCAGCCCCGGCGTCTGCGCCGCCGCGCCCATCATGGCATAGACCGCGTTGCGCACGGCGAGCGGGCCGGCCCCGTCGCGGTCCTCCACCATCATGCGGAAGCCGCCGGCGTTGCCGATGCCCTGCACCGGCGGCGGCTGCACCACGATCATCTGCGCTTCCTGGATCGCCGCGAGCTTGCCGAACAGCGCCCGCTGCACCGCGGCGGCCGAGCGGTTGGGATCGCCGGCACGCTTGTCGAACGGCTCCAGGATGACGAACATGGCGCCCGCATTGGGCGCGTTGGTGAAGGTGGCGCCCGAGAAGCCGGCGATATTGACGATATGGCCGATGCCCGGGGTTCCCAGCACCAGCTCGCCGGCATGCTTCATCACCGCCTCGGTGCGCTGCATGGCGGCGCCGGGCGGAAGCTGGGCGACCACGATCAGATAGCCGCGGTCCTGCTGCGGGATGAAGCCCTGCGGCGTGGTGACGAACAGATAGCCGCCGAAGGCGACGATCCCCGCATAGACGATGAGCACCAGCGCCACCACCCGCACCAGGCGCGCCGTCATCCAGCCGTAGCCGTTGCCGAGCGCCTCGAAGGCGCGGTTGAACAGGCGGAAGAAGGCGACGAACGGCCGGGCGTACCACGCCGGCGCCTCATGCTCCGTCCGGTGCGGCTTCAGCAGCAGCGCGCACATGGCCGGCGACAGGGTGAGCGAGACGAACAGCGAGATCAGCGTCGAGCCGGCGATGGTGAGCGCGAACTGCCGGTAGAACTCGCCGGAGATGCCGGTGATGAACGCGGTCGGCACGAACACCGACGACAGCACCAGCGAGATGGCGACGAGCGCGCCGCCCACCTCGTCCATGGTTCGCCGCGCGGCGTCGCGTGGCGAGAGGCCCGCCGCGATGTTGCGCTCCACATTCTCCACCACCACGATGGCGTCATCCACCACGATGCCGATGGCGAGCACCAGGCCGAACAGGGAGAGGTTGTTCAGCGAGAAGCCGAACAGCGTCATCACGAAGAAGGTGCCGATGAGCGAGATCGGGATGGCGAGGATGGGGATGATCGCCGCCCGCCAGGTCTGCAGGAACACGATCACCACCAGCACCACCAGCACGATGGCCTCGAAGATGGTGTGCACCACCGCATCCACCGACTGGCTGATGTATTCCGTCGGGTTGTAGAGGATGCCGTACTTGAGCCCCGCAGGGAACGTGCTCTCCAGCTCCTTCATCCGCTCGATGATGGCATTGCCGGTAGCGAGCGCGTTGGAGCCCGGGCGCTGGAACACGCCGAGCTGGATGGAGATGTCCTTGTCGAGATAGGCGGTGGAGGCATAGTCCTGCGCCGAGATCTCCACCCGCCCCACATCCTTCAGCCGCACCAGCGCCTGGTCGGTCTGCTTGATGACGATGTTGGCGAACTCGTTGGGATCGGACAGCCGGCCCAGGGTGCGCACGGCGATCTGGAAGGCGCGCTGCTGCGGCACCGGCGGCGCGTTCAGGATGCCGGAAGCCACCTGCACGTTCTGCGCCTTGAGGGCGGTCACCACGTCGGTCGAGGTGAGGTTGAGCTGCGACAGCCGGTCGGGATCGAGCCAGACCTGCATGGCGTACTCGCGCGAGCCGAACACGGTGATGGAGCCCACCCCGTCGATGCGCGAGAGCACGTCCTTGATCTGCACGTTGGCGAAATTGGAGATGAACAGCGGGTCGCGCGAGCCGTCGGGCGAGTAGAGGCTCACCACCATCAGCATGTCGGGCGAGGCCTTCGCCGTGACCACGCCCACCTGCTGCACCTCGGAGGGCAGGCGCGGCTGGGCGATGGCGACGCGGTTCTGCACCTGCACCTGCGCGGTGTCGAGGTCGGTGCCGAGGTCGAACGTCACGGAGATGGAGAAGCGCCCGTCCGCGGTCGAGTTCGACGAGATGTAGAGCATGTGCTCCACACCGTTGATCTGCTGCTCGATGGGCGCGACCACGGTGTCGGCCACCACCTCGGCGGAGGCGCCGGGATACTGGCCGGTGACGTTGATCACCGGGGGCGCGATCTCGGGATACTGCGCCACCGGCAGGCGGGTGTAGGAGACGAGGCCGAGGATGATGACCACCGTCGAGGCGACGGAGGCAAAGATCGGCCGGTCGATGAAGAAGTGGGAAAAGCGCATGGCCGGTCCTCACTTCGCCGCGGTGGAGGCTTCGGCCTTCGGCTGGCCCGGCTTGGCGCCGGCCTGGTCGGGCGCGGCGGCCTTGTCCGGGGCGGCGGGCTTGTCGCCAGAGGCCGCCTGCTTGCCGCCCGCGCTGCCGGCCCCGGCATCGGCGCCGGCCTTGCCGGCATCGGCCACCTGCGGCGCCACGGTCACGCCGGGACGCACCCGCATGAGGCCGTTCACCACCACCTTGTCGTCGGGCGTCAGGCCCTCGCGGATGACGCGCATGCCGTCCACCAGCTGGCCGAGGGTGACGAACTTTTGCGCCACCTTGTTGTCCGGCCCCACCACGAAGACGAACTTCTTCACCTGCTCGGTGCCGATGGCGTCGTCGGGCACCACCAGCGCCTCGTAGGGGTCGGACGCCTCCAGGCGGATGCGGGCGAACATGCCGGGACGGAACAGCCCCTGCTTGTTGTCGAACACCGCGCGGCCGCGGATGGTGCCGGTCTGCGGATCGATCATGTTGTTGAGGAAGTCGAGCTTGCCCTTGTGGAGGAAGCCCTTGTCGTCGATCAGCTTGAGCTCGACCGGGTCGCCCTTGATGTCGGCGCCCCGCTTGCGGCGCAGGTAGCGCAGCAGCGAGGCCTCGTCGATGGTGAACTCGAAGCGGATCGGGTCGGTGGAGACGATCACCGCCAGAAGCGTGGGCGAGGCCCCCGAGCCGGCCGACACGTAGTTGCCCACCGACACCCGGCGGTCGCCGATCACGCCCGTCACCGGCGAGCGCACCTCGGTGAACACGAGGTCGAGCTGGGCCGCCCGCACCTGGGCCTCCTGCGACTGCACGGTGGCCGTCGCGGTACGCTCGGCCTGGGTGCGCTGGTCGAAGGTCTGCTTGGAGATGGCGTTGGAGTTGCGGTCTTCCAGCAGCGTCTTGGCGCGCTCCAGGTCGGCCTTGGCGAAATCGAGATTGGCGCGGGCCTGGGCGAGGTTGGCGTTGGCCTGGTCGAGGGCGATCTTGTAGGGTCGCTGGTCGATGGTGAACAGGAGGTCGCCCTCCTTCACCGTCTGCCCGTCGGTGAAGTGGATCTTGTCCAGGTAGCCCGAGACGCGGGCGCGGACGTTCACCTCGTCGATGGCGACGAAGCGGCCGACATATTCGTCCTGGTCGATCACCTTGCGGGTGGCGGGGGTCGCGACGGTCACCGCCGGAGCGGGGGGCGGCCCGGCCTGCTGCGCCGCCGGCTCGCCGCAGCCGGCAAGGCCCACGGCAACAAACATCGCCAAAACAGAAAGGCGCAAAGCATGCGTCATCGAACCGGCTCCTGCGGATGGGTCCATCCGATTGTCATGAGCGTAGGTCCGGCACATCCCGCAACCGAAGAGCCGAAACCGCATAAGAGCGCGCCGCATTAGCACAGGCCGCGCCTTTGGGAAACTTCAGATCCTTGAATATAACGCCTCAAAGGGGCGGCGGCGGAGCACGTCGACCGATGACACCCGCCAGAAAGCGCCGGCCCAGAAGAGACGCGATTGCTCCAGCGTAAATCAAGCCCCCCACCGCGACCACGACGGCGAGGATCACTTCCTCGCGAGCGAAGGTCAGGCCCGCGAGCAGCCGCTCGGCTCCGTACTGGGCGGCGAGCAGGCCCGCCGCCACCACGACCAGCACGCCCATCAGGCGCAGGATATGCTCCCCGAGCAGGCTGTCGCCCACCGGCAGCCCCTGGCGGCGTGCGAACACGATGAGCAGGCTGAGGTTGATCCAGCCGCCCACCGCCGTGGCGAGCGCCAGGCCCACCTGGGCGAGGCCGCCCATGAGCGCGAACTTCAGCGCCACGTTCACCGCGACGGCCGAGAGCGAGGCGATCATGGGCGTCCTGGTGTCGCCGCGGGCATGGAACGGGGCGATGAAGGCCCGCAGGATCACGAAGGCCAGAAGCCCCACGCCGTAGGCCTGGAGGGTCGCCGCCGCCGCGGCCGCATCGGCCTCGGTGAAGGCGCCGCGGGCGAACAGGGCGCGCATGGTGAGATCCGGCACCGCCAGCGAGGCGGCGACGAAGGGGATGGCGAGCAGCATGGCGAGCTCCACCGAGCGGGCCTGGGCGTGGGCCGCCCCGGCATCGTCCTTGGCGGCGAGGCGGCGCGCCATCTCCGGCAGCAGCACGGTTCCCACCGCGATGCCCACCACGCCGATGGGAAGCTGGTTGATGCGGTCCGCGTAATAGAGCGCGGAGAGCGCGCCCGCCGGCAGGAAGGTGGCGATGATGGTGTCGGCGAACAAAGCGATCTGCACCCCCGCCGAGCCGATGATGGCGGGCCCCAGCGCCTTGAGGAACTGCCGCGTGCCGGGATCGAGCTTGGGCTTGGAGAAGCGCACGCCGATGCCGGCCCGCTCGGCGTCGGCCTCCACCCACAGGAGCTGGACCACGCCCGAGACGAGCACGCCCCAGGCCGCGGCATCGCCGGCGGTGGGAAACAGGGCCGCCGTCAGCAGCGTGCCGATCATGCACAGGTTGAGCAGGATGGGGGCGGCCGCCGCCACCGCGAAGCGCCCCGAGGCGTTCAGCGCCCCGGAGACCAGCGTCACCACCGAGATCAGCGCGAGGTAGGGGAAGGTGATCCGCGTCAGCGTCACCGCGAGACCGAAGCGCTCGGGATCCTCGGTCAGGCCCGGCGCCAGCAGCCCCACGAACTGCGGCGTGAAGCCCAGCACGCCCGCCAGCAGGATGGCGTGCACCACCATCATGGCGGTGAGCACCTCGTCGGCGAAATTTTTCGCCCCCGCCGCGCCCTGCTGCTCCTTCAGCCGCGCGTAGGTCGGCACGAAGGCGGCGTTGAAGGCGCCTTCGGCGAAGATGGCGCGGAAATGGTTGGGCAGCCGGAAGGCGACGAAGAAGGCATCGGCCACCGGCCCGGCGCCCAGCACCGCCGCCATCACCACGTCGCGGATGAAGCCGGCGAGGCGCGAGAGCAGCGTCAGCCCGCCGACGGAAAGGATGTTGCGGAACATGGGATGAATCGCGCCCCCGAGCGAAGGTGCGGGAAGCTAGCGTCTCGCGCGCGGTTCCGCCAGCGCGCCGCGGGCCGGGCGGCGATCCCGGCCCGGAGCCCGCGCGGCCGCAGGCGCCGCCCTATCCCTTCAGGCCGCGGCGCACCGCATCGACGATGCGGTCCTGGGTCGGCTCGTCGAGATAGGCGTGCATGGGCAGGGAGATGACCTCCTCCGCCAGGGTCTCGCACACCGGCAGGATGGCGCCCGCGGCCGGATATTGCCGATAGGCCGGCTGCAGATGCATGGGCAGGCGGTAATAGACCGCCGTGGGCACGCCCTCGGCCTTCAGCCTCTCGGCGAGGCCGTCGCGCACGCCGGGCTGAAGGCGCAGCGTATACTGCGCCCACACGGAGGTGGCGCGGCGGTCCACCACCGGCACCTTCGCCACGTCCGCCAGCATCATGTTGTAGCGCAAGGCGATGCGCTCGCGCGCCGCGATCTCGTCCTCGAAGATGGCGAGCTTTTCCAGCAGCACCGCCGCCTGGATGGTGTCGAGCCGCCCGGTCATGCCGATGCGCACGTTCTGGTACTTGTCCACCCCCTGCCCGTGCTCGCGCAGGCTTTTCAGCACCGCCACCAGCTCGGCATCGTCGGTGAGGATGGCGCCGCCGTCGCCGTAGCAGCCGAGCGGCTTGGCCGGGAAGAAGGAGGTGGCGGTGGCATCGCCGATTGAGCCGGTGCGCTTGTTGTTCCAGGTGCCGCCGAAGCCCTGGGCGGTGTCGCACAGCACCTTGAGGCCGTATTTCTCGGCAATCGGCAGGATCGCGTCATAGTCCGCCGGCTGGCCGAACAGGTCTACCGGGATGACGACGCGCGGCTCCAGCCCCTGCTCGATGGCCACCTGGATGGCGGCTTCGAGGCTCTCCGGGTCCATGTTGAAGGTGTCTTCCTTCACGTCCACGAACACCGGCGTCGCGCCGAGATAGGGCACCACCTCGGCGGTGGCGCAGAAGGTGAAGGAGGGGCAGAACACCGCGTCCCCCGGCTTCACGCTCCAGGCCATGAGGATCAGCGCCAGCGCATCGGTGCCGCTGGAGCAGGAGACGGCGTATTTCGCGCCGGCGAAGGCGGCGAGCTTCTCCTCCAGCTCGCTGACCTGGGGGCCGTTGACGAAGCGGCAGGAGTGCACCACCTCCATCACCGCCCGGTCGATGCGCTCGGCGATCCGGGCCTGCTGGGCGGCGAGATCGATGAAGGCAATGGGTGCCGTTGCGGCAGACGTCATCGCGGGTCCTCACGTGATGCTTGGGAAAGAAGACGGAATGGGCCTCGGGCGGTGCCGCCCGGGCCGTCAGCCCACGAAGCGCCGCTTGGCGCCGAGGCCGGACTCTTCGGGCCGCTCGCCGAGGCAGGCGATGGCGATCTGCAGGCTCGCCACGCCCTGCTCCCCCGTCACCTCCGGGCTGCGGCCGCTGGCGATGGCGGCGAGGAAATTCTCCAGCTCGCTGCGCAGCGGCTCGGCATAGGCCACCGGCAGGTGCCGGGTGGAATAGGAGCCGTCCGGGCGATAGTCGAAATGCTCGGTCACCTGGCGGGTGAGCAGGTCGCCGATGACGTACTTCTTGCGCGTCGCCACATGCACCGTGCGCGCCTTGAAGGGCGTCAGCCAGTTGGTGTTGATGTGGGCGAGCACGCCCGAGGCGGTGCGGAACTGCAGGAGCGCGATGTCCTCCCGCGCGGCGATGGCGGCGGAGGTCTGCGGCTGCACCTCGTGGATGTCCTCGCCGGTGAACCAGCGGATGAGGTCGATGTCGTGCACCGCGAGGTCGATCACCACGCCCACGTTGGACATGCGCGGCGGGAACGGGCCCACCCGGGTGATGGCGATGGAGAGCAGGTCCTCGCCCTGGATGGCATCCTTGATGGCGCGCACCGCCGGGTTGAAGCGCTCCACATGGCCGACCATGAGGGTCACGCCCTTGGCCGCGGCGGCGGCGACGATCTCCTGGCCCTCCTCGGCGGTGGAGGCGACGGGCTTCTCCACCAGCACCGAGCAGCCGGCGCCGATCACGTCGAGGGCGATGGGATGGTGCAGATGGGTGGGCGCGGCCACCACCACGGCGTCGAGGCCGAGCTCCAGCAGCGCGCGATGGTCGTCCACCGCCTTGCAGCCGAGGAAAGACGCCACCTTCTCGGCCTGGGCCTGGTCGGGATCGGCGATGGCGACGAGCTCCGCGCCGGGAAGCTGGGACAGCACGCGGGCATGGTTCGATCCCATGATCCCGATGCCGGTGACGCCGACGCGCAGCGGGCGCGTTGCGGCAGGCGCAGCTTCTTGGGCCATATGCACTTCACTCCTTGACATCGGCGGAGCCGGCCGGGCGCGCGAGGGGCAAAGGCGGGCGAAGGATCGCAGGGACGATCCGCCCGGCGAGGGCCTCGGCGCGTCGCGCATCCGACGGGGAGGGTCGGACGGAGCCGGTTCTTTCAGGTTCCGGTGGAATCACGGGACGGCGATTTCACCGGGGTTGCACCGCCTCTAGCACGACTTCGCCGACGGATGCGAGGCTGCCGGCCCGGCCCGGCGCGCCCCGGCGTTCAACAATTGCATCCCCGTGTTACCGATCAAATCCGGCAAAGGAGCCTGCAAGACCGGCGACTTTGGGTTAGGAATGGGCGACCTGGGAGCCCGGCCCGCCGCGGCGGGCTCGCGAACGCCATCGGCTGCCCGTGGCGCGGCCTGTCGAGGAAAAGACGGAAGACCCATGCGTAAGATCGTCGCCGGCAAGCTGCACGGCATCACCGTGACCGAGGCCAATCTCGACTATCACGGCTCCATCACCCTCGACCCGGACCATTGCGAGGCGGCGGGCATCCTGCCCATGGAGTTCGTGGAGATCTGGAACAAGAATTCCGGCGCCCGCATCTCCACTTACGTCATCCTGGGCGAGCGCGGCTCGCGCTGCTGCGTGCTCAACGGCGCGGCGGCCCGCACCTGCGCGCCGGGCGATCAGGTGATCATCTGCAATTCCGTCTATGTGGCGGAGGAGGAGATCGTGAACCTCAGGCCCAAGGTGCTCACCTTCGATGCCGAGAACCGGGTGGTGGACCGGCTCGCCTATCAGGTGGATCGCGATGCCAGCGGCGCCTACCGCTTCGCCATCCTCGACGAGAGCGGCACGGCCCAGCCCATCCCCTTCTCCAGCGCCGGGCGCAAGTGAGCCCGGGCGCAGGCGAGCCCGGGCGCAGGTGAGCCCGACGGCTGCGGCGTTGGACCGCAGCCGGCAGCGCCGCAGGGCGCGGGCGTTCAGAATTTGAAGTTGACGCCGACCTTGGCGGTGTGGGCCGTGACGCCGGCATCGGCGCCGAGGGCGTCGTAGAACTTGCTGCCGAGATCGGTATATTGATACTCGGTCTTGGCGGTCCAGTGCTCCGAGAGGGCGTATTCCACGCCTGCCCCGGCAGTCCAGCCCACATGGGTCTTGGACTGGTCGAGACCGAGGTAATCGAGGGAATTGTTGCCCCAGGCGAGGCCGCCGGTGACGTAGGGCATCACCCGTCCGGCCGCATAGCCGAGCCGCCCGCGCACCGTGCCGAGGGTGTTCAGGGTGCTGGAGAGGCCCCCGGCCTCGGCGCTGATGTCGCCGCCCTGGAGGTCCGCCTCGACGCCCGCCACGACGTTATTGTCGAACTGGTAATTGTAGCCGGCCTGGCCGCCGCCGACCCACCCCTGCGGATCGGCCCCGAGGCTGCCCGGCAGTCCGTCGCCTGAGCCCCAGCCATAGCCGGCATTGGCGCCGATATAAAATCCGGTCCAGGAGAAGACGGGCGTGGGCACCACCGCGGGCGCCTTCACCGCGGGCGCGTCCGCACGGCTGAGATCGGCGGCCATCGCCGGGCCGGCGAGCATCCCCCCGATCATCACCCCCGTCAGAACCACGCCTTTCATGGCACACACCTCTCGCCTGCGGTGCCTTTGCGGCATCCGACCCTCAACGCAGAACCCGCACTGTGGTTCCCGACGACGGCGCGGCTGCGACCACGGGGCGGCGCGACGGCGGCAGAAGCGCGACGGCGATGAACAGCTCGTGAGCCACAAAAAAGGGCTCCCGGCAGCACGCCGGGAGCCCATGTCCAACAGGTCTGAGAGCGATCAGAACTTGTAGTTGAAGCCAGCCTTGACGGTCTGCATGTTGAAGCCGGTGGAGATCGAGTCGCCACCCACGAAGGTGTAATCCTGGCTGCCGAAGTCGAGGTAGAGATACTCGGCCTTGACCGTCCAGTTGTTGGTGATGGCGTATTCCGCGCCGCCGCCGATGGTCCAGCCCCACTGGGTGTTGGACTCCGAGGTCCAGCCCCACGGGCCGGTGAAGGAGGTGTTGGCCCAGGCCGCGCCGCCGGTGAAGTAGGGCAGGAAGCGGTCCACCGCGTAGCCGACGCGGCCGCGGATGGTGCCGAAGGTGTCGACGCTGGTCGAGGTGAAGGCGCCGGAGGCCGGACCGCCCACCAGGAAGGTGTCGGTGCCCATGTTGGCGAACTCGAGATCCGCCTCGGCGCCGAGCACGATGTTGTTGGCGAACTGGTAGTTGTAGCCGACCTGGAGACCACCGAACACGCCGTCGGCATTGCCGACATCATAGGCGTAGGTCAGGCCGGCCGCCGTGTAGTCGAAGTTCGGGCTGTTCCAGCCGTAGCCGACGTTGCCGCCGATATAGAAGCCCGTCCACGAGAAGTACTGCACCGGCACGGGCGCCGCCTTCACCGGATAGCGGGTGGACAGGTCCGCGGCAGCGGCGGAACCGGCCAGGAGAGCGAGGGCGGAAACACCCAGAAGCGCACGCTTCAACATATTCGATACCTTCTCTTTAGCGCTCGGGCTGCCTAGGGGGCGGGCGCCGAGGTTGGGGATGTCATACAGCCCGAGGGCGATCACGTCTGTCGTTTTCGTGCCACACCCGAGAAATCAAAAACGGCGCACTTGTGTCAAAAGCAAAGCAAACTGGTCGCATCCTGCCCGATTTCGAACGTATCCATGGACAAGACCGCGACAACTACCTTCTTTCCGCCCTACTCTCAGTTTGCTTACTACGTACACTTGTCCGCGATATACCGCATACGTGATAAATTATAACGTTCCGTAAACAGAATGTAGAGCACGCTTTACGTGTCTATCTTCTGGAGCGCACGTCGGCCGGCCC
>JAFIHR010000229.1 GCA_017849325.1 Xanthobacter autotrophicus
GGAGTTCATGGCCGAGGGCGCGGGCGGGCCGGTCCACGCCACCCTCGCCTATCACTGGGCGCGGCTCATCGTGCTGGTGCATTGCGCGGAGAAGATCGAGCAGCTTCTGTTCGACGATGATCTCCAGGGCACCGACCTGCGCGCCGAAGGCACCCGCCGCGAGGAAGGCGTCGCCTGGATCGAGGCGCCGCGCGGCACCCTCATCCACCATTACACGGTGGACAAGAACGACCAGGTGCGCAGCGCGAACCTCATCGTCTCCACCACCCACAACAACGAGGCCATGAACCGCGCGGTGCGCGAGGTGGCGCGGACCGACCTGTCGGGCAAGGAGATCACCGAGGGCCTCTTGAACCATATCGAGGTGGCGATCCGCGCCTTCGATCCCTGCCTGTCCTGCGCCACCCATGCGCTCGGCCAGATGCCGCTGATCGTGACCCTTGAGGACGCCTCTGGCGCGGTGATCGCCCGCGAGGTGCGGCAGTGAGCGCGCCGGCGACAGCCGGGGCGGGGCCGCGCATCCTCGTGCTCGGCTATGGCAATCGTGGCCGGCAGGATGACGGGCTCGGACCGGCGGTGGCCGACGCCATCGCCGCGCTCCGATGGCCGAACGTCACCACCTGGGAGAACGACCAGCTCGCCTTGGAGGACACCATCGAGGTGGCCGCCCATGAGTTGGTGGTCTTCGTGGATGCGGCGCGCGAGGGGCCGGCGCCCTTCACCTTGGAGCGCATCGCCCCCGCCATGAACATCGCCTTCAGCAGCCACCTGCTCGCCCCGGAGACGGTGCTGGCCATCGCAGGGCAGCAGTTCGGCGCGGCGCCGCAGGCCTATCTCGTGGCGATCCGCGGCTACGGCTTCGCATTCGAAGAGGGGCTGACGGACGGCGCGGCCCGCAACCTCGAGCTTGCCCTCGCGGCCCTGCGCGAGCGGATCGCGGTTCTGGTGAAGGAGGCGGCATGAACATCGGCCTCGGCGCAGAGCGCAAGACCATCCTGCTGGTGGATGCCGACCCCCACGCCCGCGCCGCCTTGCGCAAGGCGCTGGAGGCGGCGGGCTTTTCCGTGGGCGAGGCGGCCACCGGCGAAGAGGGCGAGCGCACCGCCCACCGGGTCCATCCCGATGCCATCCTCACCGATCTGATGATGGAGACCATCGACGCCGGCGGCGAGATCGCCCGGCGCCTCGCCGAGGCCGGCAGGCAGACGCCCATCTACATGGTCAGCACCGCCGCCGACGCCCTGGTGGGCGCGACCGGCTTCGCCGAGCTCGGCATTTCCGGCGTCTTCCTGAAGCCGGTGGACCCGGCCATCGTGGTGCGCACGCTGAAGACCCGGCTCGGCATCGGCTGAGCCGGGCATCCCCCGTCCGCGCCGCGTCAGTCGATGGGCGGGCCGACGAACTCGATGCCGTTCCGGTTGCAGATCGCAGCCAGCTTCTCCAGATCGGCCTCGGTGAAGGCCGCATGCGGGGGCAGCGCGGCTTCCGCCGCCTCCACCGAGCCCTCGCGGACCATCGTCTCGAACCGCCCGTTCGAGATGGTCATGAAGCGTGCCACCGGCGAGATGACGCGAAACGCATGGATGGTGCCGGCGGGAACGTGGAACGACTCGCCGGCGCCCGCCTCGAAGGTCCGCTCCGCCACCTTGAAGCGGAAGGCGCCATCGAGAATGTAGAAGGTTTCATCCTCGGCATTGTGGACATGCAGCGGGACGACGAAGCCTTCCGCCATCAGGTGCTCGATCAGCGAGACGCCGGCCGCATTCTGGGTCTGCGGCAGCAGGATCTTCAGATAGGCGTTCATGAACCAGCGGTCGTTTTCCGTCATGGGGAGCCTCGATGCGCGCGGCATTGGGGTGGAGTGAGATCCCGAGGCGCCGGCCGGCGGTCGTCGGATGGCGCTGTTCTAGCCCGGCGCCCGACCCATGATAAGATTGATGATCGAATATCACTGGTCAGATTTCTTTACATGAAATCCCTCGATCCGCTCGCCGGCATCTCCGCCTTCCTGGCGGTGGCGGAGACCGCGAGCTTCTCCCGCGCCGCGGAGCGGCTGGCCGTGTCACGGCCCACGGTCAGCGCCCAGGTGCGCGAGCTGGAGCGCCGCATGGGCGTCAGGCTGCTGCAACGTACGACGCGGACCGTGGTGCTGACGGAGGCCGGAGAGGCCTATTTTCAGGCGCTGTCGGGCGTTGTTCCCCAGGTCCGGGAGGCGGAGCGCGCGGCCACCGCCTTCCAGCAGGAGGCCGTCGGGCGGATCCGCGTTTCGGCGCCGCCCGATCTCGGGGCCGATCACCTGGCGCCGCTGATGGCGGAGTTTCTCAAGCTCAATCCCGGCATCTGCATCGAGCTCGACCTGTCGCTCGATGCCGTCAATCTGGTGGAGGGCAAGTTCGATCTCGCCATCCGCGGGACGATCTCCCTGGAGCCCAATGTGATCTCGCGGCCCATCGGCGCCTCCCGGATCCGGGTGTGCGCGGCGCCGGACTATCTGCGACGGCACGGCCAGCCGGACCACCCGGAGGATCTCACGCGCCACGCCTGCGTGCACTTCGCGAA
>JAFIHR010000230.1 GCA_017849325.1 Xanthobacter autotrophicus
CGCCCGTCCGGCCCGCGTCCCGGCGGATCGCGCGGCAAGCGCTGACCGGGTGCGCTGATGCGAATCGTCGGCGGGCGACTCAAGGGGCGCACCCTGAAGGGCCCCTCCTCCAGCGCCACCCGCCCCACCTCGGACCGGCTGCGCGAGAGCCTCTTCAACGTGCTCGCGCACGCTTACGGCGATCCCTGCGCGGGCGCGCGGGTGCTGGACCTGTTCGCCGGAACCGGGGCGCTGGGCCTCGAGGCGCTGTCGCGCGGGGCGGCCACTGCGCTGTTCGTCGAGGACGCCACCGAGGCCCGCGGCCTCATCCGCGACAATGCCGAGGCGCTGGGGCTGACCGGCATGGTGCGGCTGTTCCGGCGCGACGCCACGAGGCTCGGCGCCCTGGACCAGGGCCTGCCCTATTCCCTCGTGTTCTGCGATCCGCCCTATGGCAAGGGCCTTGCGGAGGCCGCGCTTGCCGCCGCCCTGGCGGGCGGCTGGCTCGCCGCCGACGCCCTGCTGGTGGTGGAGGAGCGCACCGGCGCCTTCGCCCCGCCCGCCGGATTCCGCGAGATCGAGCGGCGCGCCTATGACGAGAGCGAGCTCACGTTTCTGGAGCCGGAGGGGCCTTCACCTTGACGGCGGCGCCGCCCGCCCTTATAGGAGCCGCTTCCCGATTACGCGGGTGAGTGCAGAAGGGCTCATGTCGAATCGACGGGAGTCGAGCGACGGCCTTTGGCAGCGTTCCCCGCGCCAAATGACACAAGAGGACTAAACGCCATGTCCCGGCGGTGTGACCTGACCGGCAAGGCGGTTCTGACCGGCCACCTCGTGAGCCATTCGAACCGCAAGACCAAGCGCCGGTTCCTGCCGAACCTGTGCCACGTGACGCTCGAAAGCGAGACGCTGAAGCGTTCGGTGCGCCTGCGCGTGAGCGCCAACGCGCTCAAGACCGTGGATCACCGCGGCGGCCTCGACGCCTTCCTCAAGAAGGCGCGCGACGAGGAGCTCTCGCCGGTGGCCCTCGACCTGAAGCGTCAGCTCGCCAAGGCCCTCAAGGCGGCCGAGGCCAAGCCCGCCGCGTGAGCCGGCTTGCGGGCCGCCGCCGGCGGTCTGCTCGGGTGACGCATCAGTGCTGAGATTTCGAAGATCGCGGATGGCAACATCCGCGATTTTTGTCGTTGGGGGCCGCGGCGCCGGCCGGCGGGGACTCAGACGAACTCTTCGAGTGCCGCGGTGAGTCGCTCCAGGTCCTCCGGGCGCGACAGGCGGTGGTCGCCGTCCTTGACGAGCGAGAACACCACGTCGTCCTCGGCGAGGCAGGTGACGAGCCGCATGGCGTGCTCCCACGGCACGTCCTTGTCCTGCGCGCCCTGCAGGATGCGCACCGGGCAGCCCACCTTGAAGGGCGCGCCGAGGAGCAGGTGCCTGCGCCCGTCCTCGATCAGCGCGCGGGTGATCTCATAGGCCTCCTCGCCATAGAGCGAGGGCTTCAGGAAGCGCCCCTGCTCCTCGATGATCCGGCGCACCGGCGGGGGAAATTCCGCCCACATGAGGTCCTCGGTGAAATCGGGCGCCGGAGCGATCAGCACCAGGGCCTTGAGCCGCTCCTCGCCGCGCCCGGCGAGCGCCCGCGCCAGAAGCAGCGCGATCCAGCCGCCCATGGACGAGCCCACCAGCACCTGCCCGCCCTGCGTCGCGCGGTCGAACACCGCCAGCGCCTCCTCCAGCCAGCGCGAGATGGTGCCCTCGGTGAAGCTGCCACCCGATTCGCCATGGCCGGAATAATCGAAGCGCACGAACGCATGGCCCCGCCCGGCCGCCCACCGGGCAAGGTGGGTGGCCTTGCTGCCCTGCATGTCGGACTTGAAGCCGCCGAGGAACATCACCCCCGGCGCCTCGCCCGGCTGGGCGCGCAGCGCGATCCGGCGGCCCTCCACATCGAGATAGGCGGGCGCGGCGGCAGAGGTCATCGGCATCATCCGTTGCAGGGGGAGCGGCTCAGGCGAAGCAGCCGAAATAATGGGTGATCACGCGCTCGTAGATGCGGGTCAGCGTGGCGACATCGGCCACCGGCGCCGCCTCGTTCACCTGGTGCATGGTGCGGCCCACGAGGCCGAACTCCACCACCGGGCACAGATCCTTGATGAAGCGCGCGTCCGAGGTGCCGCCCGAGGTCGAGGCCTCGGGCACCCGCCCGGTCTCCGCCGCCACCGCCGCGCTCACGATGTCCACGAACGGCCCCGGCTGGGTGAGGAAGCTCTGGCTCGCCCCCGGCTGAAAGGCAAGCTCATAAGGCGCGCCGGCGGAATCGAGCCGGCGGGCGATCTCGGCCTGCAGCGTGTCGAGGGTGAAGTGGTCGTTGAAGCGCACGTTGACGCGGGCGGTGATCTCGGCCGGAATGAGATTGAAGACGCCGTTGCCCACGTCCACCGACACCACCTCGAGGTTCGAGGCGGGGAAGAAGTCCGAGCCGGCGTCCAGCGGCGCCGCGGTGAGCGCCGCCAGCAGCTTCACCATCTTCGGCACCGGATTGTCGGCGAGGTGGGGATAGGCCACATGCCCCTGCTTGCCGCGCACGGTGATGATGCCCGACAGGCTGCCGCGCCGGCCGATCTTGAAGGCGTCCCCCATCTCCGCCGGATTGGTGGGCTCGCCGACGATGCAATGGTCGATGACCTCGCCGTGCGCCTTCAGCCAGTCCACCACCTTCACCGTGCCGTCGAGGGCGGGGCCCTCCTCGTCGCCGGTGATGAGGAAGGAGAGGCTGCCCGCCTTGGGCCTGCCGAAGCGCAGCGCCGCTGCCACGAAGGCCGCCACCGCCCCCTTCATGTCCACCGCGCCGCGGCCATGGATGAGCCCGTCCCTCACCTCGCCGGAGAAGGGGTCGCTGGCCCAGCCGCCGGGATCGCCCACCGGCACCACGTCCACATGGCCGGCGAAGCAGAGATTCGGGCTCGTGGTACCGATGCGGGCATAGAGATTGACGATGGGAATGCCCGCGCTCTCGAACACGAGGCGCTCCACCCGGTAGCCCGCGGCGTCCAGGATCCGCGCCACCATCTCCAGGGCGTCGGCGGAATCCGGCGTCACCGAGGGGGCGCGGATGAGGGCGGCGGCCAGCGCGACGGGATCGCGCGGATCGGTACCATTGTCGGGCGTGACGGGCACGGCGGTGGTCATGAAGCAGCCTCGCAGCCGGCCGTGGGGCCGGTCCGCGCCGCCGGGCGCGGTCGGGTGAAGGTGCCTGACGCAGGGTGAAGGCCGGTCGCGCCGCTCCGGCGCGCGCTCCCATCGGCTCCGTCCCTGCGGACACCGCAATAGCAACCCATCTGCCACTAGAGCATCACGGCCGTCATTTGAAGGCCCGGCCGGCGCCGCGGCACGGCCGGGCGGGACCTTTGTCGCACGATCCGCCGCTGCCGCGGTGCAAAAACGCGGCTCCCGGGGCTGTCAGGCGCCTTGAGTCTGCCGTCTTCCCGCGACAGGAAAAGCCGCCCCAACGAGTGAGAGACCATGCGCGCGATGAAAACGAGGGTGATGGCGGCCGCTCTGGCCCTCGGCACGGCCCTGCTGGCCCTTTCCGGCCCGCTGGCGCCGGCGCGCGCGCAGCCCGCCGCGCCGCAGAGCCAGACCGCGCCGGCCGCGCCCGCATCCGGCGGCGAGGGCACGGCCAAATCCGCACCGGCACCGGCCGCACCGGCCAACGGGACGGCCGCGGGCGCCGCCAAGCCCGCCGCTCCCGATGCGCAGGGCACCCCCGCGCCCAACGGGGCCGCGCCCAACGGCACCGCGGCGCCGCAGGCCGCCACCGCCCCCGAGGCCCCGCCCGCTCCGCCGCCTCCGCCGCCCTCTGATCCGGTCATCGTCGATGCCCGCGAGAAGATGGAGACCATCCGTCCGGCCCTCGACAGCCTGGAGGCGGGCCTTTCGGTGGAGGGGCTGCGCTCCAAGGACCTCGACGACCTGCGCGAGCGGCTGGACCCGCTGCGCCGCGATCTCGGCGCCCAGGCCGATGCCATCGCCCCGCGCCTCGCCGACATCCAGCGCCGGCTGAACGAGCTCGGTGCCAAGCCGGCCGACGGGGCGACGCCGGAGAATCCCACGGTCACCGCCGACCGTGAGCGCCTGCTCGCCCTCAAGAACGAGTTCGATGCCGTGCTGCGGCAGAACCGGGCGCTGGCGGTGCGCGGCGACCAGATTTCCGACCGCATCAGCGGCCGGCGGCGGGCGCTGTTCACCGACCAGCTCTTCGAGCAGTCGGAATCGGTGATCAATCCGGCCCTGTGGACCAACGCGCTCGGCTCCGTCGGCGGCGAGCTCAAGGCGGTGAGCTTCCTGGTGACCGACTGGGCGGCCTACATCGGCCAGCGCCAGGGCGCGCCGGCGGTCATCGCCATCTTCGCGGGAGCGGCCGCCATCCTGGTCGCCATCCTGCTCGCCGGACGCCTCATGCGGCGGCGCTTCACCGCCGCGCGGCCGCCCCAGGACGAGAAGCTGGCGCGCCGCCGCGCCGCCCGCGACGCCCTGAAGATGGCGGCGATCGAGATCATCACCGCGCCCGTCGCCACGCTGGCGGCGGTATCCTTCCTGCGCGCCTTCGACATGATCCCGCCGCGCGGCGACGAGCTGGTGCGCGGCTTCATCGCCGCCGTGATCATCGTCTGCGTCAGCCGGGGCCTCGCCCGCGCGGCCCTCGCGCCCCACGAGCCGTGGCGGCGCCTGCTCGACATCTCCGACCGCACGGCGCAGATCACCTTCCGCTATTTCTCCATCGGCGTGTGGGCGCTGGCGGCCGCGGCCTTCCTCAACGCCGTGCACAAGACGCTGTACGCGCCGGTGAGCCTCACCATGGTCACCAGCGCCGTGATGGCCCTGGTGGTGGGCGGCAGCATCGGCCGGCTGCTGATCAATCTCGCCAAGGAGCCGGACGGCCAGGCGCCCGACGGCACCGCCGCCAAGCCCGGCGAGACCGCCGACGCCTCCGAGCAGCGCCTGGCATGGGTTCGTTTCCTGGTGTGGCTGGCGCTGGCGGCGCTGGTGGGCGCCCTGGTGGCCGGCTATGTGAGCTTCGCCGCCTTCGTCGCCGCCCGCCTCGTGGTGGCGGCCGCGGTGCTGAGCGGGCTGTTCCTTCTGGTCACCCTGGTGGACGTGGGCCTCGCCGACGGGCTGAAGGCCGACACGCCGCGCGCCTATCGCCTCTCCAAGACCCTGGGGCTGAAGGAAAACACCATCGAGCTCATCGGCATCCTGCTGGCCGGGCTCATCAAGGTGTTCCTGGTGCTGCTGGCGGCCCTGCTCATCGCCGGAAGCTGGGGCACCTCCACGGCGGACGTGCTCGACACGGTGGAGCGCATGAGCTTCGGCGTGCGCGTCGGCAGCATCACGCTGTCGCTGTGGAACATCGTCTATGCGGTGGGGCTGCTGCTCATCGGCCTGCTGCTCGCCAAGGCGCTGCAGCGCTGGATCGCCGGCACGGTGCTGCCGCGCACCGGGCTCGAGACCTCGCTGCAATCCTCCATCGCCACCATCGTCGGCTATGTGGGCTTCATCATCGCCATCATGGTGTCGATGAACGAGCTGGGGCTGAACCTCGAGAACATCGCTTTGGTGGCCGGCGCGCTCTCGGTCGGTATCGGCTTCGGCCTCCAGGCCATCGTGTCCAACTTCATCTCCGGCCTCATCCTGCTCGCCGAGCGGCCGATCCGGGTGGGCGACACCATCAATGTGAAGGGCGAGGAAGGCTATGTCCGCAAGATCTCGGTACGCTCCACCGAGATCGAGACCTTCGAGCGCGCCACGGTGATCGTCCCCAACTCGGACCTCATCACCGGCATGGTGAAGAACTGGACCCACACCAACACCACCGGGCGGGTCATCGTCACCGTGAGCGTCGCCTATGACGCCGATCCCGAGCTGGTGCGCGACATCCTGGTGGGCTGCGCCTACGACAATCCCCAGGTGCTGCAGACCCCGCCGCCGCGGGTGTTCCTGTCGCGCTTCGCCGAAGTGGGCATGGTGTTCGAGCTGCGCTGCGTGGTGGCCAATGTGGATTATTCGCTCACCGTGCGCTCGGACCTGCACTTCGCCATCCTGAAGCGCTTCCGCGCCGAGGGCATCGGCTTCGCCATCCAGCCCTGGGCGTCGCTGGCGCGCGCGCCCGCCGACATGGTGCCGGCCCCGGCGCCGCCGCCCGAACCGGACCCCGAGCCGGACGCGGAACCGGAGCAGCCGGCCGCGCCCCCGCTGGTACCTGCGCCGTCGCCCACGCGCGCCTCATAAGCGCGATGGTGGGAGCGCGACGCTAACCCTTCTTCAACCGGAGCGGAGCGAGTTAAGAGCCATCGCCCGCCTTTCGATCGGACCACCCCATGCGCGCCCACCCCGCCGGCTTTCTCCTCGCCCTGATGCTCGCCGGTTGTGGCACGACCGACACCATTCCCGATACCCAGCCGGCCTTCTACACCAACCTCGCCAAGACCGGGCAGCCGGTGAATGCGGAGGCGGCCGCCTCCCTGCTCTCGGACTACCGCACCGCGCGCGGCCTGCCGGCCGTCACCGTGGATCCGGAGCTCACCCGGTTCGCCCAGGACCAGGCCAATGCCATGGCCCGGGCCGACAACCTCTCCCATGAGGTGGGCGGGCGCAGCTTCACCTCCCGCATCAAGGCGTCCGGCCTCAGCGCCCAGCGCGCGGTGGAGAATGTGGGCGCGGGCTATCACACCCTCGCCGAAGCGTTCTCCGGCTGGCGCGATTCGCCCTCGCACAACAAGAACATGCTGGCGCCGGGCATGACCCGCATGGGGATCGCCACCGCCAATGCGCCGAACTCCAAATACAAGGTCTATTGGGCGCTCGTGCTGGCCGAGCCCGACAGCCAGGCCGCCCGCTGACGCGCCGCGCCGCATCCGCCCCTGGCGCGCCCGTTGGCGTGCCCCTTGGGCAGCCCTCTGGCGCGCACGACCCCGCAGGGCTCCGCAAAGGGCACGGCGAGGGTTGATTTTTCGCCCCATCCCCCCGATATCCGCGAGGAATCGTGAGATCGCGCCCGCCTGCGACGGGCGAGATCCAGGACAGACATTCAAGGCAAGGGGAATGACCGGATGAGCGAGCAGAAGCCCGCGCCCGAAACCGGCGATGCCGACAAGACCGCAGCTTCCGCCGAGGCCGAAGCGCTGGCCACCGCCGATGCCGAGATCGGCGTCGACGGCTTTGGCGCCGAGCGCGCCCGCCTCGAAGGCGAGATCTCCAATCTGAAGGACAAGTACCTGCGCGCCTTCGCCGAGGCGGAGAACGTGCGCCGCCGCGCCGACAAGGAGATTTCCGACGCCAAGACCTACGGCGTCGCCTCGTTCGCCCGCGACATGCTCAATGTGGCCGACGACCTCGCCCGGGCGCTCGCCGCCGTGGACGACGAGGCCAAGGCGGCGGCGGAAGGCTCGCTGAAGTCGCTGCTGGAAGGCATCGAGTTGACCGAGCGCGGCTTCCTCAACACCCTGGAGCGCCACGGCATCCGCAAGATCGAGCCGCGCGGCGAGAAGTTCGACCCCAACCTGCACCAGGCCATCTTCGAGGTGCCGGACCCGAGCGTGCCGACCGGCACGGTGGTCGAGGTGGTGCAGGCCGGCTACAAGATCGGCGAGCGGATGCTGCGCCCGGCCATGGTCGGGGTTGCCCGCGGTGGCCCCAAGCCGGGCAGCGGCGAGGCCGCCCCGGCGGAAGGCGCCGGCGGCTCGGCCTGACGGCCCCTCGGGCCCACGCCCTCCTCCATCCATCGCAGGAACCGGGCACGAAGCGGCCCGGTCCGGGTTGGTGAACGGCGCCGGGGCTGCCTCTTTCCCCGGCCCCCGTCGGCCCGTCAGACCGGCGTGCGCGCCTCCATGAGCGCGCCATCGGCCGCCGGACGGCGGTCGGCGTCCGGTCCGAGCAGGTCCAGCAGCGCCTGGGCGATGATGTGCCCCGTATAGGGCTTCCTCACCCGTGGCACCTCGTTGAACCGCTCCGGCAGCCGCGTGCCGGTGGAAAATCCGGAGCAGAAGACGAAGGGTATGCCCCGGTCCGCCAGAACGGCGGCGGCGGGGAATACCGTCTCCCCGCCGAGATTGACGTCGAGGATGGCCGCATCCACGCTCTCGTGTCCGGCCGCCAACAGCGCCGCCGCCAGCGTCATCGCCGGCCCGACCACCGCGCAGCCGAGAGATCGGAGATTGTCTTCCAGCCCCAGCGCAACGAACGGCTCGTCCTCAACGACGAGCACCCGCTTGCCCGCAACATCCATGGCCTGTGCCTCACTTGCCGCATCTGCAAGGCTCAACCATGGGTGCCGGCAAAGGTTCCGTCCCGATGCCGACGCGATTTGCCGCAGCAAAAAGCATGGTTAGCAAAGGGTTAAGCGGCAGTGGCGGGACGCGGCGAGGCCCGCCTCAGTCCTTGGCGCGCTCCACATAGGAGCCGTCGGCGGTCATGATCACCACGCGGGTGCCGGCGCTAATGTGCGGCGGCACCATGGTGCGCACGCCGTTGGAGAGCATGGCGGGCTTGTAGGAGGAGGAGGCGGTCTGCCCCTTCACGGTGGGCTCGGTGTCCACGATCTCGAGGGTCACCCGGGCCGGCAGCTCGATGGCGATGGGGTTGCCGTTGTGGGTGGACAGGATGCACTCCATGCCTTCCTGGAGATAGACCGACTGGTCGCCGATCACGTCCTTCGACACCAGGAGCTGGTCGTAGGTCTCCGGATTCATGAAGGTGTAGCCGTCGGAATCCTCGTAGAGATAGGTGTGCGGGCGGTCTTCCACGAAGGCGCGCTCCACCTGCTCGGTGGTGCGGTAGCGCTCGGAGATCTTCACCCCGTCGGAGATCCGGCGCATGTCGAGCTGGGTCACGGGCGTGCCCTTGCCGGGATGGATGTTTTCGGCGCTGAGAACCACGTAGAGCTTGTCGTCGAGATCGACCACGTTGCCTTTGCGCAGGGAGCTGGCGATAACCTTGACCACGTTGTTTTCCTTGAACGTCATGCGGCGTCGCGCCGCCGGGGCATTTCGGCGGGCACCATAGCGATCTTCGCGGGGAGCGCCAGCCTCTGGCGCCGGCTTTCTCGCCGCCTTCGGCAGAAATGAAGGATTCTCCAGGGCTATGGAGGTAACAAATACCGGCATCAGCCCCTGGTGGGATCCGGCGGTCCATGCCGACCGACGCCCGTTCCTGATGGCGCGCGCCCGGATCACGCGGGCGGTGCGCGACTGGTTCGCGCAGCAGGGCTTCGTCGAGGTAGAGACGCCGGTCCTGCAGGTCTCGCCGGGCAACGAGGCGCACCTGCACGCCTTTGCAACCGATCTCGTGACGCCCGCGGGCGCACACGCGCCGCTCTATCTTCGCACCTCGCCGGAATTTGCCGCCAAGAAGCTGCTCACCGCCGGCGAGCCGCGCCTGTTCGAGCTGGCGCGGGTGTTCCGCAATCGCGAGCGGGGCATGGCGCACCATCCCGAGTTCACCATGCTGGAATGGTACCGCGCCGGCGCGCCCTACACCCGGCTGATGGAGGACGGCGCCGCGCTGCTGGCGCTCGCGGCGGAGATCGGCGGCGTCCGCCACTTCGCCTATCGCGGCCACGCCTGCGACGCCTTCGCCGAGCCGGAGCGGCTCACCCTGTGCGCGGCCTTTCGGCGCCACGCGGGCATCGATCTCGACACCCTCCTCCCGGCCCCCGGCGCCGCGGCGGATCTTGCCGGCTTCATCGCCGCCGCGCGGGCCGCCGGCATCCGCACCGCGCCGGACGACACCTGGGCGGATGTGTTCTCCCGGGTGCTGGTGGAGCGCATCGAGCCCCATCTCGGCATGGGGCGGCCTACCGTGCTGTGCGAATATCCGGTGAGCGAGGCGGCCCTGGCCCGGCCGAAGCCCGACGATCCGCGGGTGGCGGAACGGTTCGAGCTTTATGCCTGCGGCCTGGAGCTGGCCAACGCCTTCGGCGAGCTCACCGACGCGCACGAGCAGCGCCGGCGCTTCGAGCTGGAGATGGCGGAGAAGACGCGCCTTTATGGCGAGCGCTACCCCCTCGACGAGGATTTCCTCGCCGCCCTCGCGCGGATGCCCGAGGCGTCCGGCGCGGCGCTGGGCTTCGACCGGCTGGTGCTGCTCGCGAGCGGCGCGCGGCGCATCGAGGACGTGCTGTGGGCGCCGGTGGCGGCGCCCTCCGCCTGAGAGCCCTCAGCTGATCTCGAACAGCGCGGTGAAGCCGGAGATGTCGAACACCTCGCGGATCTGCGGCTGAAGCGCCGCCAGCGACAGCCGGCGCCTGGCGTTGCGCATGGCCTTGCCGGCCACCAGAAGCGCCCGGAGCCCCGAGGACGAGACGTAGTCCACCCCCGCCAGATTGACCAGGATGGCGCCGTCGGTGGTGGCGATCACGTCCATCAGCTCGGTCTCGAACGGCTTGGCATTGGGGGTGTCGAGACGCCCGGCCACCTTGAGCAGCACATCGCCTCCCGCCTGTTCTCGCTCGATGTGCATGGGGCCCCTTCCCGTCGCGGATGAAGAGCCGGAGGCGGTGCGGAACGAAGCTCCCGCCCCTCACGCGCCCTCGGCCAGTGCCTTGTCCCGCTTAGCCTCATTCCCCGAAGGGCGCAACGCCACGGCGATCCGGCGCACCAGCCACAGCGCCCGCTCGAACAGGCTGGTGGCATGCAGCAGGCCGCGCGCCTCCTCCTCCCCGTGGGCGGCGCCGCTCACCAGATTGCGCCGCAGGCGGTTGAGCAGCTCGCTGCGGTCGGAGGTCAGCTCGGCGAGGATCTCGAAATCCTGCGGCGCGCCGTCGAGCGCGTCCACCAGCGACAGGACGATGGTGCGCAGCGATTCGGAGAGGTTGAAGGCGAGCGGCGGGGTTCGCGGAAAGGCTTCCACCACATCGGAGAATTCGTGCAGCGCGTCCTGCAGCGCCCGCACCATCTCGAGCTGCGCCTGCTGCTGCAGGGCGACGTGGAGCTCCTCCCGCGGCAGCCGCCGCTCGATGAGCGCGACGATGAAATGGTCGATGGCCCGCGCCACCGCGGCCGACCCGCGCCACAAGGCGGTGCGGTCCTCCTCCCGCGTGCCCGGCGCCGGATCGAGGTCGGGCAGCAGGCGCGGCAGGCGGCGGATGAGCCGCTCGGTCTCCTTCTGGGACAGGTCTAGCGCGGTGGCGGGTTCGCCCAGCCCCTGCTCGTGGACGAAGCGCGGGCGCGAGGCATGGTCTTCCGCCGTGGGCGGGCTCAGCGCGACGGCGAGGCGCTCCGTCGCCTTGCGCGCCAGCGCCACCGGGAGCGCCCCCGCGAGCTGCAGCGCGAGGAAGAGAAAGGAGACGGAGGCCGCGATGTCGTGGTGTCCGGCCGCGAGCAGCGCCGTGGCGGGATCGATCCCGGCGAGGCGCGCCCCCTCCCAGGCAAGGAACAGCACGAGGCAGCCGATGGCCTTCACCAGGATATGAACATAGCAGAGCTGCCGTCCCGTCCCTTCGAGCCCGCCCGACGCCACGAGGGTGGACAGGCCCGCCCCCAGATTGGCGCCGAGCACGATGTAGAAGGCGTCGTCGAGCCCGATGATGCCGATCTGCGCCAGCGCCAGCACCAGGATGGCGGAGGTCGACGAGGACTGGCTGATGCCCGCCGCCGCAAGGCCGGCCGCAAAGGCCACGACCGGCGTCAGGCCGGTCGCGAGCCACGGCGCCAGCGCCGTCAACTCCATGTGGCGCGGCGCGCTCTTGATGAAGTCGAGGCCGAGCAGCACCAGGGCGAGGCCCAGCACGACGCCCACCCAATCGCGCCACGCCGGCCGCCGATCGAGCCGGAAATGCACCGCGAACCCGGCCAGCGCGACGAGATAGAGCACCACCAGGCGGAGATCGATGGCGGCGATGAAGACCAGCAGCGCCGTGCCGAGATTGCCGCCCGCCACCACCGGAATGGCATCGCGGGCGCTGAGGGCGCCGGAGCGCACCAGGTTGCCCGAGATCACCGCCACCGCGTTGGAGGACTGGGTGGCCGCCCCCGCGACGGCGCCGCAGACGAGGCCCGCCACCGGCGAGCGCGTCGCCGCGTGCAGCAGCACGCGCACCTTGCGCCCGGTGGCCTGCTGCAAATGGGTGGACATGGCGGCCAGCCCCATGAACAGGAGGCCGAGCCCCGCCATCATCTCGGCAAGGACCGTCATGAAGGAGGCAATGATCCGGGGATAATATTCCGCCCAGCTTTAGCTGGGATCGCGCGCCGCGCGCAATTCCCCTTTGCGCGGAAAAGCTTATGGCGCTGGGGAAGGTCGAATTCCATGGCGGCACCGAGGTGCCGTCAGGCGCCCTCTCCGGCCGGCGCGCCGGAGCCCGCGACGAGGCAGAGCTCGTTCTTCCCCTGCCGGCGCGAATAGCTGAGGCTCTCCAGGAAATGCCGCATGAGCTGCACCCCGTGCCCGCCGATCTTGGCGTCCTCGAGGGATTGCGGCACGCCCGGCTCGGCGATGGAGGTGGGGTCGAAGGCGATGCCGTTGTCGATCAGGCGCAGCTCCACCCGTCCCCTCGGCAGGTGATAGCATTCGACGGCGATCTCCGGCTCCACCGCCCGGTCCGGAAAGCCGTAGGAGATGACGTTGGTGAGCGCCTCCTCCAGGCTCAGCTCCAGGCCGAAGCGGACATCCTCGGGCCAGCCCTCGCTGGCGGCGAGCTCGGCAAGCCAGCTCGTGGCGCGGGAAATCTCGTCGATCCGCGCATCGATGGTGAGCGTGGCGATCGGAGGCCCAGCGGCAGGGGGCGCGGCCATCTAGGGCGCTAGGCCGGACCTGCGCCGCCGGCCGGCGCGCCGAGGCCCGCCAGGGCTTCCGCCTTCGTGGGCATCATGGCGATCAGCTTGTCCACCCCCGTGCTGCGCAACACCTTGTCCACCTGCGGGTCGCATCCGCACAGGATCATCCGGCCGCTGCGGCGGCTCAAGGCTTTGGCGTTGGCGAGCAGCAGGCGGATGCCGATGGAGGCGATGAAGGGCACGTGGGTGAGGTCCACCACCACGGTGGTGGCGCCATCGACGGCGGTGCCGAACGTCCCCTCCACCTCCGCCGCCCCGGCGATGTCGAGCCGCCCCGCGAGGGCGATCAATACCTGTTCGGAGGCCAGGGGCGCGGTTTCGATCTTCATCCGGCAAGCTCTGTGCGCAAAGGGGCGGCCGCCGCGGCGCTTCCGCTTCTCTCGATGTGTCTTTTCGCATGTCCGCGGGTTGCGGGAAAGCCGGCGGGCGGCCTCGGGCGCGACTTTCCCCGCCTCACGGGTCGAGCGGCCGGGCGAAGGCGACCATCGGCCCGCCGCCGGCGGACCGCGCCCGCTCATAGCCCCGCCAGCCGTCGGCGAACAGCGCGGTCTGCCGCCCGGTGTCGAGCGGATCGACGAGGAGGCGCGCGGCGGGATCGGGCCGGCTGCCATCGCGCACCATCAGATAGCGCGCGTGACCGCCGAACAGCGGGATGATGTCGCGGATGATGAAGCCCTCGGCGAGGAGGTTCATCCAGCTCGGCGTGTTCACCGGCGCGGCGGTGGAGAACAGCACCATGTCGGCCGGCGCCATGGCGGCGCGTGCGCGGATCAGCGCCCGCTGCAGGCCGCGCCCGCGAAAGTCCGGTGCCACCCGTGCGCCGGCAAGGCGTCCCACCGGCCGGTCGGGGGCAAGGCCGAGCCGGGGGCGCGGATCGTCGGCGGCGGCGTGGTCGTGCTGCAAGATGCCGTAGCCGACGAGCGCGGCGCCGTCGAACACCCCCATGAAGCGCCCGCGCCCGGCGGTGATGGTCTCGAAATAGGCCCGGCTCTCCGGCTTCACCACGGCCGGGCGGATGTCCGGCCCCACGGCGAGGCGGTTGAGCCCGTCCACGAGATCGAGGTCGGCAGCGCCGAGCTCGCGCCACAGCAGCCCGGCCGGCGCGGGGAGGCTCACGCGATCACCTCGGCATAGTTCAGCATGGCGATGGGCGGATAGACGCCGAGTTCCTTCGCCACCTTCAGGTTGATGATGAGGGCGAAGCGCCGCACCGTCTCGATGGGGATATCCTTCGGCGCCTTGTGGTCCACGAGGATGGCCGCGGCCTTGGAGGCGGCGAGCTGGCCCACCGAATAGAACCGGCTCACCAGCCCCACCAGCGCCTGGCCCTCGCGCATGAAGAATTCGGTGGAGCCGAAGGTGGGCAGGCCGGCGGCGAGCGCGGTCGGCCCCACCCGGCCGAAGATGGAGGCGAGGAAGGTGTCGGGCGGCAGATAGAGCCAGTCCGCCCCCTTCGCCTTGAGATCGGCGACGAGGCCTTCCACCCCGTCCGCCGTCGCGCGGTTGCCCGCCATGGCGAGCGGCCGGGCGAGCAGCTCGGTGCCCGACTGGGCGCAGAAGGCGCGCATCTCCTCGATGATGGCGAGCGAGTTGCTCTCGTTGGGGGAATAGATCACCCCGACCTTGGTGAAGGGCTTGTAGCTCTGCATGGCGCGCATCTGCACGTCGGTGGGCACCACATGCACCGCGCCGGTCACGTTGCGGCCGGAGGAAGCCAGCGTCGGCGCGATCTTCGTCTGCACCGGCGCGGCGACGAGGGCGAACACCACCGGGACGTCGCGCACGAAGGGCGCATCGGGCGGCGCGTCATAGGGGCCGGCCACGGCGAGGGTGTTCGGGGTGCCGTAGGTGTAGATGAGGTCCGGCTTGAACGAGGGCAGCGCCTCGGCGAGCACGCCCTTCACCCGGTTGGCGTCGCGCTCCACGTCGCGCACCAGGAACTGGGCGGGGATGTCGTTGGCGGCGAAATAGTCGCGGAAGCCGCGCTCCACGTCGGTCTCGCCGCGATAGGTGAGCATCAGGATACGCAGCGGACGGTCGGGCGCGGCGGCCCGGGCGGATACGGGCAGAAGCTGCGCGGCGCCGGCGCCGAGGCCGAGGGCGAGCAGGGCGCGACGATCGATCATAGGGGGCTTCCTTCCGATTGGGCGGCGCGCTCGGCGCCGGGGGCCTCGCGCCCCGCCGCCGCTCCCCTGCCCGATAGCGCAAACAGGAGGGCGCCGGCTACAACCAGGAGGCCCATGAGGCCGCTCGCCCCGGCAAAGCCGACACCCGCCATGAGGAGGCCCGCGCTCGCCGGCCCCGCCGCATTGCCGCTGCGCTCGATCAGCCGGAACAGGCCCAGCACGCCCGCGCCGCCGCCGCGCGGGGCCTGCGCCGCCATGTCCGCCACCAGCGCCGACTGAGAGGCGATCGACATGGCCTGCCCGAGGCCGAGCAGCGCCAGCGCCGCCACCAGCAGCATGAGGGACGGATGCAGCGGCACGCAGAGGGCGCCGAGCCCGGCCACGAGCCCGCCCGCCATCACGAAGCGGTCGCGGGCGTGGGTGCGGTCCGCCAGAGCGGCGAACAGCGGCACGCCCACCACCATGATGACCGGATAGATCATCTGGAAACGGCCGATGGCGGCGGACGAGAAGCCCTGCTGCTGCAATTCCAGCGGCACCAGAAGGAAGCTCAGGCCGGCGAACAGGAACTTGGCGGGAAAGGCGCAGCCCGCCAGCAGCGCCATCAGCCGCGGGGTCCGCGCCGCCGCGCCGAGATCGGCGAGCGAGAGGCTTCCCGCGCGCCGGGTTCCCTCGCCCTTCGGCAACGTCAGCGCCGCCACCAGCAGCGCCAGCAGCGCGAAGCCGGCCGAGACGGCGAAGGCCGTCCCTGCCCCCAGCCGGTCGGCGATGACGCCGCCCACCGGCGGCCCGCACAGGCTCGCCACCATGATGGCGCGCACGAACACCGCCAGCGCCGAGCTGCGCGCGCGGCCCTGCGCATGGTCGATGACGTGACCCTGGGCGGAGACGAACACCAGCGCATAGCCCGTCGCCGAGATCACCCGCGCCGCCAGGAACACGCCGTAGTGCGCGGCCAGCGCGCTGAGGAGATATCCCGCCGCCGCGAGCAGCGCCCCCAGCAGGAAGCCGGTCCGCCGGCCGAGCCGCTCGGACAGGCCCGCGAACGGGATCTGGCACAGCGCCACCACGGCCATGAAGGCTACGATGGGCAAGCTCGCCGCCGTGCCCGGGCCGATGAGCCCGTCGGCCGGAGCCAGGGTCTGGGCAAAGCGCGGCAGGAAGGGGCGGGTCAGTTCCTCCGCCAGCATGAAGAGGAAGAGGGCCGGCCGCACCAGCCCGGCCGCGCGCCCTTCCGCCGCCTCCACCCGGCCGATGCCGGTGCGCTCGGACAGGGCATCGAGCGCGTCGAGCGCCGCCCCGTCGCCCCGCCGGGCCGCCGCGTCCCGCGCCGCCGCATGGCGCGCCGCGAGGGCCGCCACCTCCCGGTCGAACGGCGCGGTCAGCGGTTCGGCCCGCGCCCCGCCGGCGGCCTCGTGGCGGGCGAGCTGGCCCCTGGCCAGCGCCCGCACCCGCCGCTCCACGGCGGCCAGCGCCTCGATGCCGCCCATGCCCACCACGAGGGCCACCAGCTCCAGCGCCACCAGCAGCGAGACGATGCCGATGAAGGCCACATCCAGCAGCACGCCCGCCACCTGGCGGGAGACCACGCCGGGATCCACCGTGATGACCACCTCCCCGCCCGCGGCATCGTTCGCGCCCGCGACCGGGGCCGAAACCGTGGGGGCGGGGGAGCCGGACGGCGGAGCGCCGGAGCGCGCCATCTCCCCACCCGCGCCGACGAGGCGGATCTCGGCGAGTTCCGGATTCTCCGCGCGCAGGCCGTCGAAATAGGCCGCCACCCCCACCAGCCGGTCGGCGGGAATGCCGTCCTTCAGCGCCCGCCCCACCAGCGCGGCCGCGGAATGGGCGACCACCTCCGCCTTGGCCGCGACCTCCGGGACGATGGTGCGTTCCGCCGCCTTGCCCGCGCCCCAGCCGATCACGGCGAGGGCCGCGCACAGGATCAGCGCGATGGACAGCGAGATGCCGCCGCGCAGGCCGATCATCGGCCGTCCTCCTGCGACGCCGGCGGCGGCGCTGCAAGCCGGCCGTGCGCCTCCTCCACCGCCGCGAGGGCGCTGCGGGCGGCGGCCGGCCAGCGCGCCGGGGTGGCGGCATCGCGCGCGGCGCGGCGCAGTCCGGCCGCCAGAAGCAGGCCGATGGCGATGGTGGCGAGGAAGGCGCCGCCCGCCGCCGGCACCGCCACGGGCAGAAGATCCTCCCGCAGCGCCCGCGCTCCGGCGGCCAGCACGGCCGCGTCATAGCGCACCCGCACCCGGCCGATGGCCTCGCCGAGATCGTTGAGGATCGGCCCCTCCACGCTGCGCACCGCCCCGCCCGCCGGGTCCGGCGCCGTCGCCCGCCCCACCCGCGCGGGATCGGAGCTGAAGAGGATGGCGCCCTTCTCGTCGGCCACGTCGATGGAGCGGATGTCGCGCGCCCCGCTGCCCTCGCGGGCGAGGTAGGCGCTCAGCGTGGACTGCGCCGGCAGGGCGATGCCAAGGGAGGAGGCGAGTTCCGCCGTGCCCGCCACCTGCCCGGCGGTGAGCGCGAAGCGCGCGCGGATCGCCTCGCCATGGGCATTGAGCAGGGTGACGTAGGAGAAATAGGCGCCGAAGGCGACGCAGGCGGCCGCGATCAGCGCGAACAAGGCGATCAGTCCGAGGGTGATGCGCGTCATAAGGCGAAAGGCGTCGCTTGAGGTCTGGCGTTGCGGCGCCGCCCGCGCGGGGCGGCTTCTTCCCCGGCCCTTGTGCCACGGAACGGGCTGGAACGCCGACCGATTTTTCCGGCCCGGCGGGTTTCGGCTTTCGTACCGGCGCTTCGGCGGGTAACGTCCGGCCGAGCCCTCCCCCACGCATTCGCGGTGAAGCTGCCTTCATGACGTTTGTCGGTCGACTCGCCCTGGTGGTGATCCTCTCGGTGGTCGGCGCGCTGGTCGTGGTGGCGCTCTTCGCCTACGGCGCGAGCGAGCGGGTGGGCGCGGAGATCGAGCGCGCCCGCGTCTCCCATCTGCTCGGCACGCTCAAGGCCACCACCGAGGCCAACCTCTCCATCGGCCTGGCGCTGGAGCAGATCGCGCCGCTCCAGGCCCGCATCGAGCGGGAGAAGGCGGGCGACCCGTCCGTTCTCGCCATCGACATCTTCAACGCCGCCGGCCGCTCGGTCTATTCCACCGACCGCAGCGCCGTGGGCGAGAGCGTTCCGGCAAGCTGGACCGCCAATCTCGCCGATCCGGGCACCTGGCGGGTGGGCGAGCGTGGGGACAGCGTCTTCGGCACCCATTTCGAGAACGACATCACGGTGGCGGGCGGCATCGCGCTCACGGTCTCGGACGAGGCGCGCCAGATGCGGGACGAGCGGCTCGGCGTCGAGCTGCTGCTGCGCACCCTCGCCCTCGGGCTGCTGATCGCCCTGCTGGCCCTCCTCGCGACGCTGGTGTTCGCGCGTGTGATGATGGGCCCGTTCGAGCAGGCCGGGCGGATCCTCAACGCCACGGCCGAGGGCAGCGAGGAGGGTGATTCCCTCATCCGCCTCGCCACCGCGGCGGCGGCGCGCTTCAATGCCGCGGAGGCGCATGTCGCAGGCGGGCTCAGGCGCCTCAGGGGGCTCGACGATGCCGCCTGAGGCCGTCTCGCCCTCCTCCGGCCGCGCCCGGCGGCGGGTGGCGCTGTTCGCCGCCCTCGTCACGATCATCCTTGGCGGCGGCGCGGGCGCCTGGCTGGTCCACGTCTACAAGGCGCGGGTGGAGGAGAGCGCGCGCCGCGACGCGCTGGTGATCGGCACCTCGCTGGCCCGCGGGCTCGCCCAGCAGTTCGAGAAGGCGGCGCGCTTCGGCATCGCCCTCACCCTGCTGCCCGGCGTCGACGACTACCTCACGCAGACCCTGACGGGCACCCCGGGCATCGTCGCCATCACCCTGCGCGACGGCGACGGCAAGGTCATCCGCAGGGCGGGCGGAGGCCGGGCGGGCACCGATTCCACCTCCGCCCCGGTGCTGGCGGACGGCATTCCCGTCGCCAGCGTGGAGGTGGCGACCGATCCGGCCGTGCTGTCCGACGCCTTCACCGATTTCGGCATCAAGACCGCGGTATCCGTGCTGCTCTGCGCCCTCGCGGCGGGAGGGCTCGCCGCCGCCGTGGCCGGCGTTCCCCTCGAGCGCAGCCGCCAGCACCTGAAGGCGCGCCTCAGCCGGAGCCTGACCGAGGACCTGCCGGAGCCGGCGCCCGCGCCGCGCGAGGAGGGGCTGATCCGCGCCGGCGCCGTGGGCCGCGCCTTCCGGGCGGAGGCGCGCCGCGCCCGCCGCCTCGCCGAGCGCCGCGCCGCCTTCGAGGCCTATGCGGAGGAGCTGCTCGCGGTGGATTTCGACGGCGCCCTGCGCCCCGAGGTGGCGCACATCCGCGCCGAGGTGCTGGGCCCGGCAGGAGGCGAAGCCGGCGATGGGCGGGACGCCGGGCCGGATGGCCGGCGGGAGGGCGCCGGCTGATGCTGCTGCGCACCCGCATCACCGCCATGGTGGCGATCGGCTTCACCCTGCTCATGCTGGCCATGTGGGGCGCCACCCAATTGCGCGACCGCATCGCCCACGAGCGCGAGGGCGAGGTGGCCATCGCCGGGCAGAGCGTGCTCTGGCGCGAGGTGGTGAGCGTCCAGGCCGCCAATCTCTCGCGCATCCTGGAACGGCTCGAGGGCTCCAACCGCTTCCGCACCGCCCTCACCTTCTCCGACCGCCCGGGCATCGCCGCATCGCTGAGCGACAACGGCATCGACGTCGAGAATGCCGATACGGTGTTCGAGGTGGTGGGCGCCGACCGGGAGGCGCTCTATTCCTCCGGCGGCGCAGGCACCCGCTCCATCCTCGATGCCGGCAGCCTCGACCGGGCGCTCGCGGACGAGGCGCTGGGCGGGCTGCGGCAGGTGTCGGCGGACCGCATCGCGGTGATCGCCACCCGCACCATCCGCCTCGACGGCAACCGGCCGGCGGTGCTGGTGCTGGGGCACAATGCCGGCATCGGCCTGGAGCGCTTCGCGCGGGGCATCGGCGCCACCTCCACCCTCATCACCCTGCGCGGACGGGTGGCGGCCTCCACCGATCCCGCCCTATGGGCGCGGGCCGGCGTCGTCCCGACGCCGCGCCGGGCGCTGGCCGAGCAGCTCAGCCTCAACGGGCGCGACTACGCCCTCACCAGCATTCCCATCGAGGATGTGAGCGGCAGCGCGGTGGGCGCCCTGGTCAACCTCACCGACACCACCGAGCAGCTCCAGGCCACCACCCTCGTGCGCAGCATCGCCTTCGGCGGCGCGGTGGCCCTTGCGCTGATTGGGGTGATCGGGCTCAATGTCTATCTCTGGTACAGCTTCCGCCCGCTGGAGAAGGCCATCGGCGTGCTGCAGGCGCTGGCGCGGGGCGACACCTCGGTCACCATCGAGCATGAGGGCAATGACGAGATCGGCCGCATCGCCGCCGCCGTGGTGGCGCTGCGCGGCAATGCGGAGGCCCTGGCGGAGGCGCGGCGCCAGCGCGAGCGGGTGCGCCGCCGCCAGGAGGTGGTGATCTCCCGCGAGCTCAAGACCCTCGCCGACGCCATCGACCCCACCGACCGCGAGGACGTGCTCGCCCTGCTCGGACGGGGCGCCGCCCCGGCGCCGCAGGAGGAGGAGTTGCGCCGGCTCGCCCAGGTGCTGAAGGATCTCTCCCGCCGCATCATCGAGCAGCACACCCGCCTGTCGTCCATGGTGGTGGAGCTGCGCGAGGCCCTCGTCACCAAGACCAAGCTCGCCGGCCTCCAGCAGGAGCTGGAGATCGCCCGGCAGGTGCAGCTCGCCATCCTGCCCAAGGACCTGCCGCCCGATCCGCGGGTGACGGTGCACGGCCACATGACGGCGGCCCGCGAGGTGGGCGGCGACTTCTACGATTTCTTCATGATCGACGACACCACCCTCGGCTTCGTGGTGGCCGACGTGTCGGGCAAGGGGGTGCCGGCGGCCCTGTTCATGGCCATCTCGCGCACGCTCCTGCGCGCCACCGCGCTGTTCGAACGCTCGCCGGGGCGCTGCGTGCGGCGGCTCAACGATTTGTTGGCGGAGGAGAACGAGCAGATGCTGTTCGTCACCCTCTTCTATGC
>JAFIHR010000231.1 GCA_017849325.1 Xanthobacter autotrophicus
ATTCGGCGTCGTCTATCCGTTCTCCGGGCACAATTTCGAGCTGCGCTTCTGGCTGGCGGCCTGCGGCATCGAGCCGGACCGGGACGTGGAGTTCGTGGTGCTGCCGCCGCCGCGCATGCCGGCCGCCCTCGCCGCCGGGCGTATCGACGGCTTCTGCGCCGGCGAGCCGTGGGGCACCGCCGCCGCGCATCAGGGCGCGGGGCGCATCGCCACGGTGAAGGCCAGCATCTGGCGTTCCAGCCCGGAGAAGGTGCTGGGCGTGGTCAAGCCCTGGGCCGAGGCCAATCCCGAGGCGCTCGACGCTTTGGTGCGGGCGCTCTACCGGGCGGCGCTGTGGTGCGCGGAGCCGGCCCACCGCGAGGAGCTCGCCGCGCTGATGGCGGCGCGAACCTATCTCAACGTCGATCCCGAGCTGCTCCTGCCCGGCCTCAGCGGCCGGATCGACGTGGCGCCCGGCTGGCGCGTCGGGGTGGAGGATTTCTTCCTTACCGCGGCCAAGGCGGCGACCTTCCCCTGGCAGAGCCACGCCTTGTGGTTCTACAGCCAGATGGTGCGCTGGGGCTATTGCAGCCATTCCCCGCGCAACGTGCAGATCGCCCGCGATTCCTATCGGCCGGACCTCTACCGCCGGGCGCTCGGGCCACTGGGGGCGCCGCTGCCCGGCGCGAACCTCAAGGTGGAGGGCGCGCTCACCCGGCCGACCCCCGTGGGCGCCTCCGCCTCGGGCCTGGTCCTCGGGCCGGACGGCTTCTTTGATGGGCACATCTTCGATCCGGATCGGATCGATGAGTATATCGCTACCCAGCACGCGGCTCAGGATACCGCACTGGTGAATCCGTGATCAGCCGTTGAACATTTCATGTGCAGGTGCACAGAGTGAGTATTTATCGAGGTTTGCGCGATAATCCCTCTTGCGGTGCGGGAGGAGATATGTTCTTTTAGCTCATCCACAAATTTGGCGCCCAACGAGGGGCGCCCTTGGCAAAGCCGCCAAACCGCATCGCGATCCGGATGGGATCGTGCGTCGGTTTCGCGGCTTTTTTGCTTTTTCACCCCGCTCGACCGGGGTTCACCCAAATCCTCCACCAGGGCCTGACCCGAGACAGGAATGACCCGATGACCCGTGTGGTATCCAAGCCCGTTTCCCTCCTCTCCGCCGTCGCGGTCATCATCGGCTTCGCGACGCCGGCGCTCGCCGGCTCGCTGCCGGTGGAGAAGGACGAGCTGAAGCTCGGCTTCATCAAGCTCACCGACATGGCGCCCCTGGCCATCGCCAAGGAGAAGGGCTTCTTCGAGGACGAGGGGCTCTACGTGACCCTCGAGCCCCAGGCGAACTGGAAGGTGCTGCTCGACCGCGTGATCACCGGCGAGCTCGACGGCGCCCACATGCTGGCCGGCCAGCCGCTGGCCGCCACCATCGGCTTCGGCACCAAGGCGGCCATCGTCACGCCCTTCTCGATGGACCTGAACGGCAACGCCATCACCGTCTCCAACGCCGTGTGGGAGAAGATGAAGGCGAAGATCCCCGCCGGGCCGGACGGCAAGCCGCAGCACCCGATCCAGGCGAGCGCGCTCAAGAGCGTGATCGACGGCTACAAGGCGGAAGGCAAGCCCTTCAACCTCGGCATGGTCTTCCCGGTCTCCACCCACAATTACGAGCTGCGCTACTGGCTCGCCTCCGGCGGCATCAACCCCGGCTACTACTCGCCGACCGACGTGACCGGGCAGATCAAGGCCGACGCCCTGCTCTCCGTGACGCCGCCGCCGCAGATGCCCGCCACCATGGAGGCCGGCACCATCGAGGGCTATTGCGTGGGCGAGCCCTGGAACCAGGCCGCCGTGTTCAAGGGCATCGGCGTGCCGGTGATCACCGATTACGAGATCTGGAAGAATAATCCGGAGAAGGTCTTCGGCCTCACCAAGGAATTCACCGAGAAATACCCCAACACGACCCTCGCCCTCACCAAGGCGCTGATCCGCGCCGCCGAGTGGCTGGACGCCGACAACAACGCCAACCGCGAGGAAGCGGTGAAGATCCTGTCGCGTCCGGAATATGTGGGCGCCGACGCCAAGGTGATCGCCAATTCCATGACCGGCACCTTCGAATACGAGAAGGGCGACAAGCGGTCGGTTCCCGACTTCAACGTCTTCTTCCGCTACAACGCCACCTATCCCTATTACTCGGATGCGGTCTGGTATCTCACCCAGATGCGCCGCTGGGGCCAGATCCCCGAGCAGAAGTCCGACGCCTGGTACGCCGACACGGCGAAGTCCGTCTACAAGCCCGACATCTACATGAAGGCGGCCGAGCTGCTCATCGCCGACGGCAAGGCCAAGAAGTCCGACTTCCCGTTCGGCACCGACGGCTACAAGGCGCCGACCTCCGACTTCATCGACGGGATTGCCTACGACGGCAAGCACCCCAACGCCTACATCGACTCGCTGCCGATCGGCCTGAAGAGCGGCCAGAAGATCGACGGCACCACGATCACCGGCGGCTGATCCCCCGCACAGCCTCCGGTGCGGCGGATGCGGATCCTTACCCCCTCGGCCTCCGCATCCGCCGCCCTCTACGAACTGCCCCGACAGAGCGAACGAGCAGGACGAAGCCATGTCCCATATTTCCGATACTTTTGATCCCGCCGCGGCCGCCAAGGCGGCGCGCAAGGAGCGGCTCTTTCATAGCATCAATCGCGCCGCCGGCTGGCTGAACGTCTTCGGTCTCGGCTGGATCGTGCCCATCGTGAAGATCGCGGCGGGCGACAATGTTTCCGAGCAGCTCGGCGAGCTGAAGCGCCAGCTCCTCGTGCCGCTCGCCGGCATCCTGGTGTTCCTCGCCGCCTGGGCTTTTCTCGCCCCCAAGGTGCAGACCTCGCTCGGCGCCATCCCCGGCCCGCTGGCCGTGGTGCAGCAGGCCGGCGCGCTGTGGACCGACCACCTCGCCGAGCGCCAGAAGGCTGCCGATTTCTACGCCCGGCAGGACGCCCGCAACGCCCAGCTCGTCGCCGAGGGCAAGGCCGACATGGTCAAGACGCGCGCCTATACCGGCAAGCCGACCTACATCGACCAGATCGTGACCTCGCTGTTCACGGTGGGCCTCGGCTTTCTCATCGGCACCCTCATCGCGGTTCCGGTCGGCATCGCCTCCGGTCTTTCGAAGACCTTCAACGGCGCCATCAATCCTTTGATCCAGATCTTCAAGCCGGTGTCGCCGCTCGCCTGGCTGCCCATCGTCACCATGGTGGTCTCCGCGGTCTACCTCAATCCGTCCGACCTGCTGCCGAAGTCGCTGGTCATCTCGGCGGTCACCGTGACCCTGTGCTCGCTGTGGCCCACCATCATCAACACCGCGCTCGGCGTTTCCTCCATCGACAAGGACCTCGTGAACGTCGGCAAGGTGCTGCAGCTCTCCACCTTCACCACCATCCGCAAGCTGGTGCTGCCGTCGGCGCTGCCGCTCATCTTCACGGGTCTGCGCCTGTCCCTGGGCGTGGGCTGGATGGTGCTGATCGCCGCCGAGATGCTGGCCCAGAACCCGGGCCTCGGGAAGTTCGTGTGGGACGAGTTCCAGAACGGCTCGTCGGCCTCGCTGGCGCGCATCATGGTCGCGGTCTTCACCATCGGCATCCTCGGCTTCATCCTCGACCGGCTGATGTATGCCCTCCAGTCCGCCTTCACCTTCACCTCGAACCGGTGAGAGGCGCATCATGAGCACCGCCATCGCGCCCGTTCCCGGCGCCCCCATCCTCGAGGCCTGCGGCGTCGCCAAGGGCTTCGGCGAGGGCGCCCACCGCAACCAGGTCCTCTCGGACATCAACCTTCAGGTCGCCGACGGCGAGTTCATCGCCATCGTGGGCTTCTCCGGCTCGGGCAAGTCCACCCTCATCTCCCTGCTTGCGGGCCTCACCACGCCGGACGCCGGCGCGGTGCGCTTCAAGGGCCAGGTGGTGGGCGGGCCGGCGCCGGAACGCGGCGTGGTGTTCCAGAACTACGCCCTGATGCCCTGGCTGTCCGTGGAGGCCAATGTGGCGCTCGCGGTGGAGGCGGTGCACACCTCCGCCTCCAGGGCCGAGCGGCGCGAGATCGCCCGCAGCTACATCGACATGGTGGGGCTGTCCCACGCCGTCGACCGCAAGCCGGCCGAGCTGTCGGGCGGCATGCGCCAGCGGGTCTCGGTGGCCCGTGCGCTGGCCATGCGGCCGGAGGTGCTGCTGCTCGACGAGCCGCTCTCCGCGCTCGACGCGCTGACCCGCGCCAAGCTGCAGGACGAGTTCGCCGCGATCTGCCAGAAGGAGAAGAAGACCATCGTCCTCATCACCAACGATGTGGACGAGGCCATCCTGCTCGCCGACCGCATCCTGCCCCTCACCCCGGGGCCGGAGGCGACGCTGGGCCGCTCGTTCGCCGTGAACCTGCCCCGCCCGCGCGACCGGGCCGACATGAATTCCGATCCGGACTTCATCGCCATCCGCGGCGCGGTGACCGAATATCTGCTCGACCTCGGCGCCAAGCGGCACGTGGATGCGGCGAGCCAGATCGTC
>JAFIHR010000232.1 GCA_017849325.1 Xanthobacter autotrophicus
GCTTCCGGCGAAGAATGCGAGATAGGGAATCCAAAGCGGCACGGAGAGCATGCTCACCGAGCGTTCCCCGGTCGCGAAGGCATCGTGCCAATAGCTCCAGCTCAGGGCCACCAGCACCCCGGCGAGCAGCAGCATCACCAGGTCGCGGAACAGGCGCAGCCAGCGCGCCGCCTGCCCCTTGATGTGCTCCTGCAGGAAGTCGACCTCCACATGGGCGCCCTGATAGAGCGCGGCGCCCATGCCGACGAACACGATATAGCCCATGAGATAGGCCGAGACCTCCTCGACCCAGATCACGGAGATGCCGAGGACCGAGCGCATGACGACCTCGTAGCAGACCGATGCGGTGGTCACGATGGCGGCAAGGCCGGCGCTCGCGATGATGAGACTGGCGAGGCGGTCCGCCAGGCGAGGCGCCGCGGGCGTCTCCGCCGCCTCGGGTGTCGGGTGCTGGGACATGGGCGCGCCGCTCACGACTTGCCGGCGAGCATCAGGTCCAGGATCGGCGCCGCCTGGGGAAAGTCCGCCTTGAACCGCTCGTGGCTGCGGGCGAAATAGGGCTGCCAGCTGTTCCACTCGTCGAGGGTCATCCGGGTGACCTTGCTGCCGTGGTCGGCGAACTCCTTGGCGATCCGCGCGTCCTCCGCCTTCGCGCCGGCGAGGCTTTCCTGCTCCAGGCTCCGGCCCACCTCGGTGAGGATCTTCTGCTGCTCGGGCGTCAGCTTCTCCCAGGCCTTCATGCTGATCGCGATGGGCTCGATGGTGAAGTAGATGGAATAGTCTTCCGGCGAGGTATAGGCCTTGGACACCTCGTAGAGGCGGAACGCGCCGAACGAGGACGAGGACGTCCACATGGCGTCCAGCAGGCCGAGCTGCATCGCGTTGTAATTGTCGGAGGAGGGCATGGAGACAGGCGTCGCCCCGGCATCGTGCAGCGCGGCCTCCATATATTTGCCGGCGGCGCGCACCTTCTTGCCCTTCACGTCGTCGGGCCCGTGGACTGGCGTGCTGGAGGACGCGACGCCGCCGGAAATCTGGATCCAGGACAAGGTCTTGAAGCCGTATTCCTGCGCCTTGGCCTCGATCTTCTGCCAGGCGGGCGAGGTGCGGAAGGCGAACACGTCGTCATGGGTCTTCCAGATGCCGGGCATCAGGATGAGGTTCATCTCGGGAATGGCGCCGGCGGCGTAGATGTAGGGATAGACCGCGAGGTCGACGGTGCCGGACTTCAGGGCGACGTGGGTGTTGGTGGCCTTCGCCAGGGACTGGGCCGGATAGAAGGCGATCTTGATGTCGCCCTTGGAGCGCTCCTCCACCTCCTTGGCGAACTTCATCGCCGCCGCCACCACGTAGTCCTTCTCGTCCTGCGGCCATTGGTGGGCGAGCTTGAGGGTGACGGGCTCGGCCCGTGCCGCGCCGGGAAGGGCGAGCGGAAGGCCGGCGAGCAGCATTGCGGCGAGGGCGCCGCCGAGAACTCTGTTGGACATGGGATCCTCCCTGTTGCTGTCTTGGGCGCCTGTTTTTCGGCGCTTGGTGCGATTGATCGGTGCTAGCCGGCCGGCCCCGCGGCGAGCCCGGCCAGGACGGCGGCGTAGAGGGCGGGCAGGGGCTGATCCAAAGCCTCCTGCGGCAGGCGCGCGAGCACCGCCGTGAGCTGGCGCCAGACGAGGCCCCTGACCCGCTGGCGGACCCGCCGGCGGCGCGCGTCGGGGCCGTGCGCGGCCTGATGCTCCGCCGCATGCTCGATGGCGGCGTCCAGCGCGGCGATGTTCTCGCCCGCATCGGCGCGCACGCGCAGCACCGGCGGGGGCTCGCCCGGCGCGGTCAGCGCGAGGGTCGCCTTCAGCTCCGCCTCGACCTTCGCCGCGTCGGGCTGGTCCGCCTTGTTGATCACGAAGATGTCCGCGGTCTCGAGGATGCCGGCCTTCATGGCCTGGATCTGGTCGCCCGCGCCGGGCGAGAGCACGAGCAGCTCCACGTCCACGAGGTCGCGCACGGCGAACTCGGCCTGGCCCACGCCGACGGTCTCCAGGATGATCTCGTCGAAGCCGAAATCGTCGAACACGCCGAGGATCTCGGGCAGGTTGTCGGCGAGGCCGTCGGTGGCGCTGCGGCTTGCGAGCGAGCGGATGAAGACGCGCGGGTCGTCCACCAGGCCATCCATGCGGATGCGGTCGCCGAGGATGGAGCCGCCCGTCTTCGGGCTCGTGGGATCGATGGCGACGATCGCCACCTGCCCGGCGCGGGCGAGGCGATGGCGGGCCAGGGCGGCGATGAGTGTGCTCTTGCCGGCCCCCGGCGGGCCGGTCACACCGATCCGCCGGGCGAGATGGCGGCTTTCGTCGCGGGGCGTCGCGAGGATGTCCGCCAACGCGGCATCGGCGGCGCGCGACAGCGCCCGGCCCAGCGCGCGCCGATCGAGAATCGGGGAGCGCGGGGCCACGTTCATGCCGCGTGCCCTCCGTCGACCAGCGCGTCGTGCTCGCCGAGCAGCGGAGGCGGCGCGAACCGCTCGATGGCGCCCATCACCTTGATGGGGTTGCCGACCACGCGGATGGTCGTGCCGCCGCCGTCCACATGGGCCACCATGTCCCGCGCCGCGGTGTGCGCGCTGGCCAGCGCCTGCTCCAGCGTCTCGACCCCCGCGGCCACCACGCCCAGCGCCGAGAGCCGCTGCACCAGATCGTCGGTGCCCTGGTCCTTCAGCACGCCCTCGATCTCGCCGAGCACCAGCTCGCGATTGGCGCGGCGCGCGTCCATGGTCGCAAAGCGCGGATCGCTCAGCCAGTGGGCCTGGCCCAGCTCCTGGGCGAAGCGGCGCCAGAAGTCGTCATGGGTAATGAAGAGCGCGATCCAGCCATCCCGCGTGGGGAAGATCTGGGCCGGCACGATGTAGGGGTGCGCCGAGCGCTCCATGCGCCGCGCCGGCTCGCGCGCGTTGAGCCAGGCGCCGGCGATGTAATTGAGCTGGGAGAGCATGACGTCATACATGGCGATGTCGATCTGCCCGCCCTTGCCCTCCACCAGCTTCGCCACCAGCCCGAGCGCGCCCATGATGCCGGCGGAATTGTCCACGGCGGAATAGCCGGTCTTGACCGGCGGGCCGTCGGGTTCGCCGGTGAGCGCCATGATGCCGGTGAGCGCCTGGATGACGTAGTCATAGGCGGGGCGCTCGGCATAGGGGCTGTCGAGGCCGTAGCCGGTGAGCGCGACGCAGACGATCTGCGGATTCCAGCGCTTGAGGTGGGTATAGGTCAGCCCCAGCTTGCGGATCGCCGACGGCCTGAGGTTGGTGAGCAGCGCGTGGGAGCTCGCCGCCAGCTCGCCGAGCTTCCTCTGCCCCTCGCTGCTGGCGAGGTTCAGCACGACGCTTTTCTTGTTGCGGTTGAGGCTGGCGAAATAGGCGTTGTGGGCGCCGATGCTGTGCGGACTGATGCGCCGGGCGATGTCGCCTTCCGGCGGCTCCACCTTGATGACGTCCGCGCCGAGGTCGGCGAGCAGCATGGTGCTGTACGGGCCCATCAGCATGTGGCCGATCTCGATGACCCGGATGCCGGCAAGGGGGCCGCTCATGTGGGCTGCCCCCGGAGGCCGGCCGCCACCTCGGCGATCACGTCGTCGAGCTTCATGTCGGCGGTGAACACCGCCTTGACGCCGAGATCGAGCAGCATCGCCACGTCCTCGGCGGGAATGGTGCCGCCCACGAACACCGGGATGGCGGAGGCGCCCTCCTGGGCGAGGGCGGCGATGGAATCGGCCACCAGCTCCTTGTGGCTGCCGGAGAGGATGGACAGGCCGACGGCGTCCACGTCCTCGTCCACCGCCACGCGGGCGATGAAGCCGGGGCTCTTGCGCAGGCCGGTGTAGATCACCTCGGCGCCGGCATCGCGCAGCGCGAGGGCGATCACCTTGGCGCCCACGTCGTGGCCGTCGAGGCCGGGCTTGGCGACGAGGATGCGCTTGCCCTTGAGCAGGGTGGTGGGAACGGCGGGGGTTTCGAGGGTGTCGCTCATAGCCGGATGGGCTCCTGGAACTCGCCCCAGCAGGCCTTGAGCCGCGCCACCATCTCTCCGACGGTGGCATAGGCGTGGCAGCATTCGACGAGGTACGGCATGATGTTTTCCCGGTCGTCGGCGGCCGCGGCGCCGAGCCGGTCGAGGGCGCGGGAGACGGCGGCCGCGTCGCGCCGCGCCATCGTCGCGTCGTATTTCTCCACCACGCGGCGGCTTGCCTTGGGGTCGATGCGGAACACCTCCACGGCGCCGCGATCCTCGTCCTCCTTGCGGAAGACGTTGAGCCCCACCACCGGGAAGGCGCCGGAATCGATCTGCCGCTTGCGCTCGTGGGCGCGCTGGGCGACCCGCATCTGCAGCCAGCCATCCTCGATGGCCTTCACCGCGCCGCCATAGGCTTCCACCTCGTCCATGCGGGCGCGGATGCGCTGCTCCATCTCGTCGGTGAGCCACTCCACGTAATGGGAGCCGCCGAGGGCATCGACGCTGCGCGCCACGCCGCTTTCGAGCGCCACGATCTGCTGGGTGCGCAGCGCGATCTCCGCCGAGGTCTCGGTGGGGATCTGGAACGCCTCGTCATAGGCGCAGGTGAAGATGGACTGGGCGCCGGAGAGCACGGCGGCCACCGTCTCGATGGCGACCCGCACGATGTTGTTCTGCGGCTGCGGCGCCACCAGCGAGGAGCCGCCGCAGACCACGCCGAAGCGGAACATCTGCGCCTTGGGATCGGTGACGCCGTAGCGCGTCTTCATGATCTCGGCCCAGATGCGCCGGCCGGCGCGGAACTTCGCCACCTCCTCGAACAGGTCCATGTGCACGTAGAAGAAGAAGGACAGGCGCTTGGCGAACTTCTCCGCATTGCCGCCGCGGCGCAGCAGCTCGTCCACATAGGCGAGGCCGTTGGCCAGCGTGTAGGCCATCTCCTCCACCGCGTTGCAGCCGGCGTCGCGCATGTGGGCGCCGGCGATGGAGATGGGATTGAAGCGCGGCGTCGTCCGGTTGGCGTAGAGGATGGAATCGGCGGTGAGCCGCATGGAGGGACGCACCGGGAAGATCCAGGTGCCGCGCGCCACGTATTCCTTGAGGATGTCGTTCTGGATGGTGCCGGTGAGCAGGGCCGGGTCGATGCCGCGCCGCTCGGCGCAGGCCACGTACATGGCGTAGATCAGCGCCGCGGTGCCGTTGATGGTGAAGGAGGTGGAGATCTTCGAAAGGTCGATGCCGTCGAACAGGATCTCCATCTCGGACAGGTTGGAGAGCGAGACCCCCACCTTGCCGATCTCCGAGCGCGCCATGGGGTCGGTCGGGTCGTAGCCGCACTGGGTGGGCAGGTCGAGGGCGACCGAGAGGCCGGTCTGGCCCTCGCGCAGCAGGAATTGGTAGCGAGCGTTTGATTCTTCTGCGGTGCCGAAGCCGGAATACTGGCGCATGGTCCAGGCACGGCCGCGGAAGCCGTCCGGAAAGATGCCGCGGGTGAAGGGATAGTCCCCCGGCCGCTCCGGCGCGCACTGGGGCACCATGTCGGCGGTGACGACCAGGGGCGCCTCCACCCCCGATGGGGTCACCGGCGAGATGCCGCGCGGCGCCTCGGCGTCCGGATCCTGGGTCTGCTTGAGGGCGGTCATGACGGTCTCAGCTCCTGCGGGCCAGCAAGCGCTCGGCGGCGGCCCAGTGTTCCTGGCTCATCCAGGCGCGGACGAAGCGCGCGCGTTCTTCCTCGGCGATGGCGGTGCGCCGCGCCGGATCCATGCCGGCCCGCGCCACCGCCTTGATGTCGCGCACCAGGGCCGCCGGGCGTTCCAGGGTGGGGGCGAGGAAGCGGTCGACCAGGGCGTCGATGGCCTCGCCGTCCTCCGCCACCGCATCGAACAGCTTGAGATGCAGCGCTTCCGGCGCCTTGAGGATGCGCGCCGACAGCATCAGCTCCATGGCCTTTCGGGGGCCGAGCGCGGCCTGAAGGTCGGCGATGCCTCCGAACCCCGTGGTGATGGCGAGCTGCGCCTGCACGAAGCCGATGGCGGCATGGGCCGCGGCCACCCGGAAATCGCACGCCATGGCAAGCTCGGCGCCGCCGCCGAGGGCGACGCCGTTGAGCGCCGCCACCACCGGCACGGGAAACCGCCGCACCGCATCGAGGGCGGCGCGGCCGGCATCGAACAGGGCGCCGGCCTGGGCCTCGGTGCGATGGTCGTTCAGCTCCTTCAGATCGCCGCCCGCGGCGAATGCCCGGTCGCCGGCGCCGGTCAGCACCGCGACGCAGAGATCGGGCGCGGTGGCGAAGCGGTCGAAGACCATCTCCAGCTCGCGCAGGGTCTCCAGGCTCAGGGCGTTGCGCGCCTGCGGCCGGTCGATGACCACGTCGAGGCGGGCGCCGGTCACGGTCACCCGAAGCTGGCGTGTCTGCGGGGTCATGACGCGGCCGCCTTGAGGGCGCCGACGGTGCGCAGGAGGCGGTCCGCCAGGACGTCCATGGCGGGCTCCATGCGGTAGCTGGGGCCGGCGAGCGCGATGCCGATGACCATGCCGTCGATCTCGACGGGCACTGCGAGCGCGGTCACGTCCGCCACGTTCTCGCCGGAGGTGGTGAAATAGCCGCGTGCCCGGCCGGCATCGAGGTCCGCCTTCAGGCGGTCCCGGTCGGTGATGGTGTTGGCGGTGATGGCGGCGAGGTCCGCCTTGCCGGCGAGGGCCTCCACGCCGTCACCGGGCGCGACGGACAGCAGCGCCTTGCCGATGGAGCTCGAGTGCAGCGGCTTGAAATCGCCGGGGCAGGCCGAATAGCGGATGGTCTGCGTGCCTTCCAGGACGTCGAGATAGAGCACCTTGTCGTCCTGGCGGGTGCCCACGATCACCGTCTCGCTCACCGCATCGCGCAGCTGCTCGAGATGGGGGAGGAGCCGCTGGAGATAGGCATCCTTCGCCACGATGGCGGTGGAGAGGGTGTGGAGCTTGCGGGTGGGATAGAAGCCGCGCCGCCGGCTCACCGCATAGAGGTAGCCCCGTTCCAGCAGCGTCTGGACCAGCCCGTAGCAGCTCGACAGCGGGACATCGATGGAGGGGGCCAGCTCCGTCAGGAGGAGCGGGCGCCCTTCGACGCCAAACACCTCGAAGATCTGAAGGGCCCGGGAGGCAGATCGGACAGCGCTCATTTGTTTCATATATATGAAGTTAATTTCTATATATTGAAATTGTGAGCGAGGGCTTTGTCAAGCCCCCTGACGGGCCGACGTCGGGCCGCACGAAAGACGGCTGCATCCTCAAAGGGAATTGCGGGTGATCAGGGGGATAGCGCCGGGCGGGGGCGTGCCGCGGTCATCGTGCCGCCGACCGGCGCGCTTGGATGGGGACGGCTATCCGTCGCGTGGTACGGCGCCTCGAGCGTCCGCCAAGGGCGCGCGGGTTCGCCGCCGGCTCGGGCGGAATCCCTCGCCGCCGTGTGGCGGGCGAAGCGCATGCTCCGTTCCGCCGGAGCGGCTCAGTCCGCCGCCAGATCGGCCCGGCGGCGCCCGAAGAGGCGCCGCCGGCGGGTCCCTCACATATTGGGATAGTTCGGTCCGCCGCCGCCTTCCGGCGCGGTCCAGGTGATGTTCTGGTTGGGGTCCTTGATGTCGCAGGTCTTGCAGTGGACGCAGTTCTGCGCGTTGATCTGGAAGCGCGGCGCGTCGGCGCCCTCCTCGATCCATTCATAGACCCCGGCCGGGCAGTAGCGGTTGGAC
>JAFIHR010000233.1 GCA_017849325.1 Xanthobacter autotrophicus
TGGAGGTGTCGATCCTCTTGATGTTCGCATGGGCATAGGGCGAGCGCACGAAGTCGCCGTGCAGCATGCCCGGCAGCTTGATGTCGTCCACATAATTGCCGCGCCCCTGGGTGAAGCGGATGTCCTCCACCCGTTTGCGCTTGCAGCCCATGCCCTCAAGGCGCGCCTCGCGCTGATCGCGCGTGATGACCATCTCGTTCATTCCGCGGCCTCCTGGAAATCCTGGCCGCTGAGCTTGGCGGCGGCGTACTGGATCGCCTTGACGATGTTCTGGTAGCCGGTGCAGCGGCACAGGTTGCCGGCGATGCCGAAGCGGATCTCCTCCTCGGTGGGGTTGGGGTTCTCCTTCAGCAGCACGTGGGCGCGCATGATCATGCCCGGCGTGCAGAAGCCGCATTGCAGCCCGTGCATCTGGCGGAAGCCTTCCTGCAGCGCGGAGAGCGTGCCGTCGGCATTCGCCATGCCCTCGATGGTGGTGATGGAGGCGCCGTCCGCCTGCACCGCGAAGAGGGTGCAGGCCTTCACCGACATGCCGTCCATCTCGATGGTGCAGGCCCCGCAATGGGAGGTGTCGCAGCCGATGTGCGGGCCGGTGAGGTTCAGGTCCTCGCGCAGGAAGTGGATCAGCAGCAGGCGCGGCTCGACGAAGCGCTTGTAGCGCGTGCCGTTGACGGTGACCGTGATGGCGACGTCCTCGATCGCCTCGGCAGAGGTGGTGACCTGGTCCATCGTCAGGCTCCTTTCGCGCGGGCGGCGGCGGCCCGAAGCGCGCGCTCGACCATGATGCCGGCCATGGCGCGGCGGTATTCCACCGGGCCGCGGCCATCGGCGGCGGGGTCGGTGATGGCCATGGCCGCCTCGGCGGCCTTCGTCACGGCGGCCGCGTCGAGCGCGGTTCCCACGACGCAGGCGCCGGCCGCCTCGGCGAAGAGCGGCCGGTCGGCGACGTTGGTGAGCGCGATGGCGCAGGCGGACACCGTGTCGCCTTTGAGCGTGAGCACCACGGCGGCGGCGGCGGTGGCATAGTCGCCGATCTTGCGCTTCAGCTTCTCATAGGCCGCGCCGGACCCCACCGGCGGCACCGGAATTCGCACGGCGGCGAGGATCTCGCCCGTGCGGAGCGCCGTGTCGTAGGCGCCGTGATAGAAGGCGCGGGCGGGAACGCGGCGCGCGCCGGCGGGCCCCATCAGCACATATTCGGCATCGAGCGCCTGCATCAGGGCGGGCATGTCGTTGCCCGGATCGCCATTGGCCACGTTGCCCCCCAGCGTGCCGCGGTAGCGCACCTGCGGATCGGCGATGAGCAGCGCGGTCTCGCGGATCACCGGGAGCTTCGCCGCCAGCAGCTCGGAGCGCGCCAGCTCCGCCTGGGTCACGGCGGCGCCGATGACGAGGGTGCCGCCCTCCTCGGCGATGGCCTTGAGCTCGGCGATGCCGCCGAGGTCCACCAGATGGCTCGGCTGCGCCATGCGCAGCTTCATCATGGGAATGAGGCTGTGGCCGCCGGCGAGCGGACGGGCGTCCTCGCCCAGGCGGGCGAGCAGGGCCACGGCGTCCTCGACGCGGGCGGGCTTGTGATAGGTGAAAGGACCCGGAATCACGGGGAGCGCTCCTCCTTGAGGGGTGCCGTCATTGGCGACGGTTCTGGCCTTCTGGAAGGATGCGGATGGGTGCTGCGCACAACAATGCGCCGTGCACTAACACCGCCCGGCGCGCACGAACGCAGCACTTCTGCACGAAGTGCGTCAGGGCGCCTGACGCAAATGGTGCTGAATCGAGGTGTTTGGTGACCCGCCTTACGGCATTGCAGCGTCAGCCGGCCGTTCGGAGCCGGCGCGTGATGCGCCGCCACAGGCGCGCCGGCAGGCCCGGCGCGCCCTATTCGGCGGCCGCGAGGCGCTGCTCCAGCCGCTGCTTCAGCCAGCGCCAGCGGGTCCGGCTCACCGGCGCGCGATAGGGGATGGGTGCCGTCATCGCCACCACCGCCGCATCCGCCACCTTCCGCAGCGACGAGACGCGGCTGAGATTGATGATGTGGCTGCGGTGGACGCGGGCGAAGGCCTTGGGATCGAGCGCGCCTTCCACCTCCGAGATGGAGAGCGGGCAGAACCACATGGTCTCGCCGTCGAACAGCTGGGTGTAATGGGCCTGGGCCTGCACCGCCACCAGATGGCCCACGTCGAGGTGGCGCTGCAGCCCGTCCTTCTCCACCGGCAGGGTGCGGGCGAAGGCCTCCCCTGCCGCGACGGGAGCAGGCCCGGCCGCCTCCGCCGGCTCGGATACCGGCCCTGCGGGGTCGGCGGGCGGCGCCTCCGCGGGGACGGCGTGGGGCGCAGCACCGGGCGCGCCCTCCGGGATCAGCGTCAGCAGGAACAGGCCCGACACCAGGAAGGCCACCACCGAGACCACGATGGCCAGCAGGCCCGGCGACAGGGCGGGCAGCTCGACGACGGCGCTCGCGGCGTGGGGCGAGAAGGTCACCCCCGCCATGGCCGAATAGTGCATGGCCGAGATCGCCAGCGCCATGAGCGCGGCCGGCAGGAGCACCGCGCCCCGCGCGCTCACCCCGAAGGCCAGCCACAGCGAAAGGCCCGACGCCACCACGCCGACCACCACGCTGGTCACCACCCAGAACGGGTCATGGACCATGTGCAGGCTGGCATGCAGGGCATACATGCCGAGATAATGCATGGTGAGAATGCCGCCGCCCATGAACACCGCGGCCAGCGGGATGCGGGCGCGCCGATCGCCTCCCGTGCCCACCGCGAACACGGCGAAGCCCACCACCAGGACGCAGACGAGGAAGGACAGCAGGGTGGGCAGCACCAGGAAGTCCACCACCACCGGCAGCCGCACGGCGAGGATGCCCACGAAATGCATGGTCCAGATGCCGAGCGCCAGGGTCAGCGCCGCGCCGGTGATCAGGGCGCGCCGGCGCATGCCTTCGGCGGCAGCGACCTGTCGTGCCAGATGCAAGCCCACATAGCTGCCCTGAAAGGCGACGAACAGCGAAAGCGCGACGAGCCACGGCTCGTGCGATGGGATCATGGCGGCGCTTCCTCCCTTCCACCTGCGCCTTTGCGGCGTCTCGGGCTGGGGCGGAAAGGTTAGCGAAGTCCCGCGCGCAATTCCAGACGGGGAACGCGCGCCTCCCGGATGCCCGTCCAGGCGCACCTGCAGCACAAACGCCGATCCGCTGCTATATTCCCCAACGAGAACCTGAGGGTGAAATGTTCGGGTCGGGCGGCAGCGATCGGGATGAGGCCGACAACGGCAGGGAGCGGGACGCGGGCCACGACAGGCTCGCCCGCGGCCGGCTGCTGCTCGCGCTCGACGTGCTCCTGACCACGCGCAGTGTCACCCGGGCGTCCAGGCTGCTCGGCGTCAATCCTTCGGGAGCGAGCCGGATTCTCGGCGAGCTGCGCGCGCTGCTGAACGATCCGCTGCTGATCCGCTCGGGGCGCGGCCTCGTCCCCTCGCCGCTGGCCGAGGAACTGCACCCCACGCTGCAGAAGCTCGCCGCGGCCATCCATGCCGTCTTCGAGCGCCGCCCGCTGCCGGAGCTCGCGGGCGAGCGGTTCGACGAGCGCTGGAACGCTCCCCTTCCCCACCCCGTCCCGCCCCTGGCGACCGGCGGGACAACCCCGCCCGCCCGGGCCGGCGAGGCGGCCCCCGTCCCCGCGCCCGCCCAGCGCCTCGCGCGGACCATCGCCCTTGTGGGCGCGCGCGGCAGGATGCAGGGGCAGCGCATGAGCGCGGCGCAGGCGGAGGACGCCATGGCCGTGATCCTGCGCGGCGAGGCGGACCCCATCCAGATCGGCGCATTCCTCGCCCTGGTGCAGACCCGGGACATGACGGCGAGCGAGCTGGCCGGCTTCGTGCTCGCGGCGCGCGCGGAGGTCCGCCGGCATTTCAAGGTCCCGAGGAGCCTTGCGACCGATCTCGACTGGCCCTGCTACATCTCGCCCAACGACCAGCGCCCGCCATGGTTCTTCCATGCCGCCCAGCTCGTCGCGCGGGCCGGCTACCGCGTGGTGCTGCACGGCAGCAGCGGGGGCGGGGCGGTGGCGGGGCGGCACCGCGTCATCGCCGACGCGCTCGGGGTGCCGGTCTGCGCCACCGGCGCGGAGGTTGCCGCGGCGCTCGATCATCAGGCCATCGCCTGCATTCCGCTGGACGATCTCTCGCCGCAGCTATTCCGCCTGCTGGGGCTGCACCCGCTGATGAACAGCCGCTCGCCGGTTCACGATCTCGTGCCCCTGCTGCAGCCGCTGCCCGCCCGGGCGAGCCTGCTCGGCATCTCCAAGCCGCCCTATCGGGAGATCCACCGCGACGCGGCGATGGTGCTCGGCATGAAGCGGCTTTCCGTCATCGCCAACACCAAGGACGTGGCGCAGCTCAATCCGTTCCGGGTGACGACGATCCACCGCCTGGTGGCCGGCGAACCGAGCGACGAGATCATCCCCAGCATCCCCGAGCCACCCGCCGGGCCCCGCGCGCCGGTCACCAGCCTCGAGCACTGGCGGGACGTGTGGACCGGCGCCGCCACCGACGCCCGGGCCGAGCACGTCATCCTCGCCACGGCGGCGGCGGCGCTGCAGGCGCTGTCGGATGCTCCGCGCACGTCCTTCGCCGAGGCCCGCGCGCAGGCCGAAACCCTTTGGCGCACGCGCCACGAGCGGCCCTCGCGCCCGCCGCCGCATCGAAAACCCTGAATCCCGGACGGTGTGCCCGTACGGCAACAGGTGACGCGCTGCGCGGCGGGAAATCCGGTGCGCCACGGCACCGCACGCCCGCCCTTGGCCCTGCCAACCCGTTGCGAAAAATCACAGTTCCATGACACGGCGGGAACCGGCGCCCCGCCAGCCCGCCGGTTTCGGCCAAGGGGGAATGCACGCCCTGCGTACAGCGCGCCGCGGGCGGGACGGCCGAACCTGTCCGCTCAGCAACATTTGGAATTGGTTTGAAAGAGCTGCGTTGCCGGCCTCTGCGCCGCACCCTAATCATCAATTGATTTCCAGATGTTGCCGACATGTAACTGAAATTATAAGTATTCCAGGAGACAGACATGCAGCTGGGTAGCGCAAACCCGTCCCTCCGGCCGCTGATTTCGGGCGCAGCAACCACCGCCGGCGCACTTTTGAGCTTTTCTATTCTTCCCTCGGCCGCCACAGCACAGCAAGCCAGCTCCAATCCGTCGCCTGCCCGCACCCCGCAGGGCACCGTCGAGCTCGACACCCTCGAGGTGCGCGACGAGGGCGGCGAGGGGAGCAACACCAACCTTGCCCCGCTCGGCATCGCCCGGCTTCCGGAAACCGTCCAGGACACGCCGCAGACCGTCGAGGTGATCACCCAGGAGCTGATCCAGCAGCAGCAGATCACCACGCTGCAGCAGGCGCTGCAGAACGTGCCCGGCATCACCATGTCGGCGGGCGAAGGCAACGGCGGCCTGGTGGGCGATCAGTTCCGCATCCGCGGCATCCCCGCCCGCGGCGACGTCTATTCGGACGGCCTGCGCGACTTCGGCATGTTCACCCGCGACACCTTCGACACCGAGAGCGTCGAGGTCATCATGGGCCCGGACGGCGAGAGCTTCGGCGTCGGCAATGCGGGCGGCCTGATCAACCAGACCAGCAAGCGCGCCCA
>JAFIHR010000234.1 GCA_017849325.1 Xanthobacter autotrophicus
CGGGTGCGCTGGGAGCATATCCAGCGGGTCTATGAATTGTGCGGCCGCAACGTCTCGGAGACGGCGCGGCGGCTGTCCATGCATCGCCGCACCCTGCAGCGCATCCTCGCCAAGCGCGCCCCGCGCTGAGCCTCGCGCCGGCTCCGCTCACAGGGCGTAGCGCTGAAGGTCCGGATCGTAGAGGGCGGCAAGGCGCGTCGCCGCGCTGCGGGCGAAGCGCAGGGTCAGCGCCTTGCGGGTGGCGGCCGGCAGCGGATGGGCGGGCGCGGGACGCAGCAGCTCCGCCCCGAAGGCGTCGGCCACCAGCAGCCCCGCATCCTCGGGCAGGATCTCGTGCGGGAAATCCACCGGCACGGCGAACAGCAGGCGGTCGCAGAAGGCCCGGTATTCCGGCCATTTCCCGTCGGAACGGAAATCCGCCACCGATGACTTGATCTCGATGATGGAAATCTCGCCTTTGCCATCGAGCGCGAGGATATCGGCGCGCCGCCCGCTCACCAGCGTGAATTCCGTCACGCCCACGAGGCCGAGCGCGGAGAGGTGACGCAGGACCCCGCGCTGCACCGCGCGCGCGGTGGCCGACTGGCGGCCGTCCTCCCTCGGCTCCGGCACAACAGGCTTCATCGCAGGCTCATCCGTGGTGTTCCGCCATGGTCCGGCCCGGTTCGCCCGCCTCGCTCGCCGCCGCGCGCCAGCGGATGATGGAGGCGTTGAGCTCGCCGCCGAAGATGAAGATCACGGCGGTGAGATAGAGAAACACCAGCGCGATCATCACCGACGCCAGCCCGGCATAGGTGGTGACATAATTGCCTGGATATTCCGTAAGATAGAGGCCGAAGGCGCTGCCACCCACCAGCCAGAGCAGCGCGGTGACGAGGATGCCCGGCGTCACCGCCAGAAGCGAGCGCCGGCCCGCCGGCAGCCACAGATGGGCCACCACCAGCGCCACCATCAGGATCAGGGAGGTGACGCCGAAACGCGCCAGCGTCACCGCCTGGCCGAGCGGCTTCAGGGCCGGGAAATGCTCCGTCAGCACCTGCCAGATGAGCGGCCCCAGCACCACCAGGAAGGACAGCGCCAGCATGGCGAAGGAGGCGACGAGCACGTAGCCGATGGATTCCAGCCGCAACCAGTACCAGGCCCGCCGCTCCTTCGCCCCATAGGCGCGGTTCAGGCCGATGCGCAGGGCCTCCACCCCGTTGGAGGCGAAATAGATGGCGAGCAGCACCGAAAAGGTGAGCACATCGGGACGCACGTTGTTCACCACGTTCTGAATCTCGCGGGCGATGGGCGCCGCCACCTGGGGCGGCCAGCTCTGCAGCAGGAGCTGGATGCTTTCCGCGGCCAGCGGCCTCAGGTCGAGGAAGGCAGCGAGCGTGGTGAGGAAGATGAGGAAGGGAAACAGGGACATCAGCATCGACAGCGCGATGTGGCTGGCGATGGCCCAGCCGTCATCGACGGAGAAGTTCCAGATGGCATCCATCAGGATGCGGTAGATGCGGCCGAGCATGGGCGCTCCCGGTTTGGTACTCCCGGTCGGGCATTCCCGGTGTCCATACCGGTCACATCGGGCTTTCCGCGTGCCTTGGCAAGGGGCACCAGGGCCGGCAGCGGCACCCGGCGCGGGCCGGCTCTCCCGCCGGCGCGGCGGCCCCGAGATCCACCTTCCGGCGGCCGACGGCCATGCTAGAAGATGGACCCGCCTCCCCCGGCCCGCGCCGCGTCCGTCGAGATCCAGGCCATGTCCCGGCTGTCCACCCTGAAGCCCTCCTCCTTCCAACCGGCCCAGATGAAGCTCGGCATCCGGGCGACGGTGGCGGCCCTGGTGGCCTACGCCCTCGCCTACGGGCTCGACCTGCCCAACGGCTATTGGGCGGTGCTCTCCGCCATCCTGGTGGTGCAATCCTCCATCGGCGCGAGCCTGTCCGCGGCCATGGACCGGGTGCTGGGCACCGTGGCGGGCGGCATCGTCGGGGTGGCGGCGGCGGTGCTCGCCGGCAGCTCCGTGCCGCTCGGCTTCGCTCTTCTGACCCTGTCGGTGTTCCTCACCAGCACGCTCGCGGCGCGCTATCCCAGCTACAAACTCGCGCCCATCACCGTGGTGGTGGTGATGCTCGCCAACCCCACCCATGTGGAGCCCTGGATCTCCGGCATCCACCGGGTGCTGGAGATCGGCCTCGGCGGCATCGTCGGGGTGGCGGCAGCGCTGTTCATCCTGCCGGCGCGGGCGCTGTTCTACCTCTTTCCCCATTGCGCGTCGGCGCTGCGGCTCTGCGCGCGGCTGCTGGAGCGGGGGCGCGACGGCCTGCTCGGGCGCGGCCTCGACCCGGCGGAGATCGACACCCTCAATGCCAAGGCGCGCCTGGCGCTGCGCGCCGCCGATTCGCGCGTCGCCGAGGCGGAGGCCGAGCGCCGCGGCCGCCTCGCCAGCCATCCCGACGTGACCCCCGTGGTGCGCAGCTGCCGGCGGCTGTGGCATTCCGTCATCATCCTCCTGCGCAGCGCCGATCATCCCTTGCCCGAGCCGCTCGCCGCCCTGTTCGCCCCCCGGCTCGACGCCGCGGTGGCGGCGCTCTCCGGCTTCATGGGGGCCCTCGCGATCCGGCTCGACGGCGACGCGGGGGTCGATCTCGCCACGCCGGCGCAGGCGGCGCAGATCGCGGTGGCCGCGCTGGAGGCGGAAGCCGAGCGCCTCAATGCCGCCGGCGCTTTCGACGACGCCAGCGGCGCCGCCCTGGCCGGCCTGTTCGCCGCGGTATCGACCTGCTCCCAGGCGGTGGAGAACCTCAACGATCTCGCCGCGCGCCTGAAGGAAATGCGCGTCGAGGAGCCGTAGCGGCATGTCCCGACCTTCGTAGAGACTTTGCTTTCACGCCGTTCCGGGGCAAGGATGCCCCCTCGAACGCACCATGGGGAGGCTCTTGCCTATGTCCGCCACCGCCGCTCTCAGTTCCACCGGATCCGACGCCATCGATGCGGTCAGCCTCGGCCGCACCGCAACGGCGCTTCTGGAGCAGCTCCTGGCGGAAGCCACCTCCGCGGTCCGCGCCAAGGTGACGGACGGCGAGCGCATCTCCTCCGCTTTGCTGGAGCAGGAGCAGCGCGCCACCCACGGACTTGCCTGGCTCGCAACGTACGTCTTCTCGGTGCGCGAGCTGGTGCATTATGCCGACCGCCTGACCGAGATGGGCAAGTTCGGCGAGACCGAGCGGCTCATCGTGCAGATCGGCCTCGGGGAATATGTGGCGCAGATCCTCGGCGGCATCCCCATGAGCCAAGGCGAGATCGTCCGCATCACCGATCTTTACGTCAACCCGGACATGGTGGGTCAGCTCTGGGCCCAGCCCGCCATCGCCACCCTCGCGCGGGCGGGCAACACGACGGTGAGCCGCGCCGCGCTGGCCGACATCATCCGCAAGGCCCATCCGGCCGGCACCATCGGCGAGGCCGGCCTCGACGAGACCATGGAGGCGATGCGCACCGAGATGCACCGCTTCGTCGAGGCGGAGGTCGCCCCCCACGCCCATGAATGGCACCTGAAGAACGACTACATCCCGCTGGAGATCATCTCCCAGCTCTCCGAGATGGGCGTCTTCGGCCTCACCATTCCCGAGGAGTTCGGCGGCCTCGGCCTGCCCAAGGAGGCCATGTGCGTGGTCACCGAGGAGCTGTCGCGCGGCTATATCGGCGTCGGCTCGCTGGGCACCCGCTCGGAGATCGCGGCCGAGCTCATCATCGGCGGCGGCACCGAGGAGCAGAAGGCCCACTTCCTGCCCAAGCTCGCCTCGGGCGAGATCCTGCCCACCGCCGTCTTCACCGAGCCCAACACCGGCTCGGACCTCGCCTCGCTGCGCACCCGCGCGGTGCGCGAGGGCGACGTCTACAAGGTGTCCGGCAACAAGACCTGGATCACCCATCCGGTGCGCGCCGACATCATGACCCTCCTGGTGCGCACCAACCCGAGCGAGCCGGGCTACAAGGGCCTGTCCATCCTGATCGGCGAGAAGCCGCGCGGCACCGACGAGAACCCCTTCCC
>JAFIHR010000235.1 GCA_017849325.1 Xanthobacter autotrophicus
CGCTTGTCGCGATGGTCCACTTCGCCTTCCAGCACCTTCACCTTGCAGGTGCCGCAGGCGCCCTGCTCGCAGGCGGTGGGGATCTTGACCCCCTTCTCCTCGAGATAGCTGGTGACGGACTTGTCGCCCGGGATCTTGAAGATGGCGCCGGTGCTCGCGATCTTCACGTCGAACACCTTGTCCATCAGGATCGGCCCGGCCTTGCCGTTGAACCGCTCGATGTGGATGCGGTCGGCGGTCCAGCCCTTCTTCTCGATGCCGGCGATGACGGGGTCGAGCCACCAGTCCACGCCGCAGATGAAGAGGTGCGCGTCTTCCGGCTGCTCGGCCAGCACGGTGGCCGGATTGAGCATGGTGGCGCTGGCTTCGAGGTAGAAGGTGGTGTTCTCCGCGAAGGGCGAGGCCTCGATCATGGCACGGAAGGAATCCGGCGAGCCGCCCGCGAACATGTAGTGCAGCTCGAAGGGGATGCCCTTGGCCTTGAGGTCGGCGGCGATGCTCAGCATGGGGGTGACGCCGATGCCGCGGGCCATGAGCACGGGGTGCTTCAGGTCGGCCGGCACGTCGATATTGTTGCGCGGCTCGCTCACCTTGAGCGTGTCGCCCACGTTCACCGACTGGTGCAGGGCCTTGGAGCCGCCGCGGCTGTTGGCATCCTTCCACACGCCGATGATGTAGCGGCTGCGGTCGGACGGGCTGTTGGCGAGGGAATATTGCCTCATGATGCCGCCCGGGATGGCGACGTCGATGTGGGAGCCCGCGGAGAAGGCGGGCAGCTCCGCTCCGGCGGGATCAACCAGCTCCATCGAGATCATGTTGTTGGCTTCAATCGTCTTTTTAGCAACGACGACCGAGTGAAGCGCTTCGTCAGTCATACCGTCCTCTCTATGGGCGTATGCGGCATTTGCCTTCTGACAAGCAAGGAGGAGACCAATTCGCCGCCTCAGCTCCGGGATATTACGGAGGCGGGGAGGAGGTTCGGAAAATTTTGACAAATTAAATTGTGTACAACTAAAATGACGATCGAGCGGCGCGCACCCCTCCGGCGCGTCCCGATCGGGGACCGAGCCGCGAGCGGGGAAAGGGTGAGGCAAGGCCCATGGCATCCGATCCGGCCCTCCTGTCCGCTGACGCCGAACGCCCGGCATCGCGCGCCCGCGCGCCCGGCGCCGTGCCGGGGGACGATGCCCTGCGGCTCGATGCCCAGCTCTGCTTCGCCCTCTACGCAGCCTCCAACCTGATCACGCGCCTCTACCGGCCGCTTCTCGGCGAGCTGGGGCTCACCTATCCGCAATATCTGGTGCTGCTGGTGCTGTGGGAGGCGTCGCCGCGCAGCGTCGGCGATCTGGGCGCGCGCCTTCACCTCGACAGCGGCACGCTGACGCCTCTGCTCAAGCGCATGGAGGCGGCGGGCCTTCTCGCGCGCCGCCGCGATCCCGACGACGAGCGCCGCGTGCTCGCGGACCTCACCGCCGCCGGCCGCGCGTTGCAGGAGCGGGCGCGGCGCATTCCCCCGGCGCTCGGCGCCCGCCTTCCTTTTCCGGCCGATGCCATTCGGGCGCTGCGCGAGGCGGTGCGGGATCTCGTCGCGCAGCTGACGGATCCGGACCAGGTTCCGGTGGCGCCCGCGCCGGATCCCGGTGCTGCGGCCGGACCCTTGCTTTCCCCCCTGAGCGCTCACCCCTCTACCAGGAGCCGACCCATGTCCCAGTCCATGTCCGATATCCCGCTGAAGCGCATCGACGGCACGCCGGCCAGCCTTGCCGATTACAAGGGCAAGGTGCTGCTGGTGGTGAACGTGGCCTCCAAATGCGGCCTCACCCCGCAATACGAGGCCCTGCAGAAGCTCTATTCCGAGAAGCACGACAAGGGGTTCGAGATCCTCGGCTTCCCTGCCAACAATTTCGGCGCCCAGGAGCCGGGCACCGAGGCGGAGATCGCAAGCTTCTGCTCGCTCAATTACGGCGTCACCTTCCCGATGTTCGCGAAGATCTCGGTGAAGGGCGCGGACCGCCATCCGCTCTACGACGCGCTGGTGTCCGCGCTGCCCGATGCCCAGGGCGACATCACCTGGAATTTCGAGAAGTTCGTGATCGGCAAGGACGGCACGGTCGTCGCCCGCTTCTCGCCGCGCGCGACGCCCGACGATCCCGAGCTGGTCAAGGTGATCGACGCCGCCCTCGCGGCGTGACCGGCGCCGTCCGCCCCCGGCCGGAAGCCGGGAGCGGGCGCGTCCTCAGCCGTGCATGAGCGCGCTCACATGGGCGGCGGCGGAGGTGGAGAGGCCGGTCAGGTCGTAGCCGCCTTCCAGGAGCGAGACGATGCGGCCGTCGCATTTGCGGTGGGCCACCTCCATCAGGCGGCGGGTGGCCCAGGCGAAATCGCCCTCCACCAGGCAGAGCGAGGCCACCGGGTCGCGCACGTGGCCGTCGAACCCGGCCGAGATGAGGATGAGGTCCGGGGCGAAGGCCTCGATGCGCGGCAGCACCCGGCTCTCCATGGCCTCCTTGAACTGCTCGCCGCTGTCGCCGGAGCGCAGCGGCGCGTTCACGATATTGCCGGCGACGCCGGTCTCGCTCACCTCGCCGGTGCCGGGATAGAGCGGCATCTCGTGGGTGGAGCAGTACATCACGGTGGGGTCGTTCCAGAAGATCTCCTGGGTGCCGTTGCCGTGGTGCACGTCGAAATCCATGATGGCGACCCGCTCGATGCCGTACACCGCCTGGGCGTGGCGCGCCGCCACCGCGATGGTGTTGAGCAGGCAGAAGCCCATGGGCTTGCGGGTCTCGCAATGGTGGCCCGGCGGGCGCATGGCGACGAAGGCGTTCGACACCTTCCCCTCCATCACCTCGTCCACCGCGAAGCAGCAGCCGCCGACGGCGCGCAGCGCCGCCTCCCAGCTCCCCGGCGAGAGCACGGTATCGGAATCGATGCGCACCAGCCCCTCTTTCGGGGTGGCCTCGCCCATGGCGTCCACGAAGTCGGCGGGGTGGACGCGGATGATGTCCTCACGCGCGCCGCGGGGGGCGAGATCGCGCGCCATCAGGAAGAATTTCTCCTGCTCGAACACCCGGTCGAGGGCGCGCAGCCGGTCGGCCCGCTCGGGATGGCCAAGGGGGGTCAAGTGATTGAGACCGGACGGATGAGTGACGAGCAGCGTGGACATGAACCCTGGCGTCTCCCTCGCGTCGCTTCCCCCGCTGCATCACGCGGGCGGGGTGCGCGCTTTGTTCAATTGAAAAGAGCGCCTGCGGACGATGGGCACCGCAAAGCGCTCCGGAACTCGTTAACCGGATGTATACATTAAAAGCCGCGGACGATGGAACGTCTTTGAGGCGGCTCAATAGAAGGATCACTTTTCGTCGAGTCGGCGGGAAAAGATGATCCGGGGTTCTTCCACATAGCCGGCGGCCACATAGAACTTGTGCACTGCATCATTTTCCGGCCGAACCATCAGCATGATCTTGGGCACGCCGCGCACCTTCAGCCAGTCTTCCGCAGCGGCCAGCAGGGCCCGGCCGATGCCGCGCCGGCGGAAGTCGGGATCGGTGGCGAGGTAATAGACCCAGCCGCGATGGCCGTCGTGCCCCACCATCACCGATCCGGCGAGCGCCTCGCCCTGGCGGATCAGCAGGATGGTCGAATGGGGCCCGCGCCGGGCGAGGGCGATGTCGGCCTGGGGATCGTTCCACGGCCGCAGCAGCCCGGCGCGGTCCCACAGGCGCACCAGTGCGGCGGTATCGCCATCGCCGGCATGGGCCACCGGGAACGGCGCCCCGGCGCGCGGCGCGGGAGAGGCCGACGGGGCGGCCGCAGGGGCGGCCACTGGGGAGGCCACGGTGGCGGCGCTGCCGGGTGCATCGTTGGCGACGGTCCTGGGCTCGCTCATCTGGGCACCCTCCTGCGGCGCGCGTTCACGCGATCAATCCTGCGCCGGACCGGCCGCCGCCTCCGGCCGGGGCGCGGCGGCGCGGCCGAGCCGGTCGGCGATGGCCTCGCCGAGGCCCTCGGGCGGCAGCGGTACCACGGCGATGGCGGGAACACCCGCCCCGTCGAGCCGGCGGAGCGCGCCATAGAGCCGCGCCGCCGCCTCCACCAGGTCGCCCGTCGGGCTGAGGTCGAGCACCAGCGCCGCGTGCTCGGCGCCGGGCGGCCGCGCGCCGTGGAAGGTGAGCAGCGCCTCGCCGGGCCGAACCGAACTGACGTCGAGCCGCACCGCCGCCCGCGGCGCGTAATGGGACGCCAGCCGGCCGGGGGCGGCGGGACGATGGGCGTCGCTCGCGTCGGCGGAGGGCAGGGGGTGCCCCAGCACCCGCTCGATGGCGGCGCGCGGCACGCCGCCCGGACGCAGCAGGCGCGGCGGATCGCCTGCGCAATCCACGATGGTGGATTCCACCCCCACGGATGTCGGTCCGGCATCGACGATGAGGTCGATCAGCCCGTCGAGATCGGCGCGCACGTGCTCCGCCTCGGTGGGCGAGACATGGCCCGAGCGATTGGCGCTGGGCGCCACCACCGCGCCCCCGAAGGCGGTGATGATGCGGTGCGCCACCGGATGGGCCGGCACGCGCAGCGCCACCGTGTCGAGCCCGGCGCGGGCGAGGTCGCACACCGCCGGCCCGCCGGCATAGGGGGTGACCAGCGTCAGCGGTCCCGGCCAGAAGGCCTCGGCCAGGGCACGGGCCGCGAGGGAAAGGCGGCCGGCGCGCCCGGCCTGCGCCGTATCGGCCACATGGGCGATGAGCGGATTGAAGGCCGGCCGCCCCTTGGCCGCATAGAGCGCCGCCACGGCGTCGGGATTGGCCGCATCGGCGCCCAGGCCGTAGACCGTCTCGGTGGGGAAGGCGACGAGGCCGCCGGCCGCCAGCACCCGCGCCGCCTCGTCCGCGGCGGCGGGGTCCGAGGCGGGCAGGAAGCGGGTGGTCCGGGGGGTGCGCACGCGACGATGATCCATTTGCTGCCCGCTTCCGGCAGAATGGCCGAAAGGGTCACTTGACGACGGCCGCCGACGATCCGAATGGAGGGGCTCGACGACACGCCTGCCGGTGCGCGTCCGTCCCGGGAACCTCCTGAGGGGCTTCACATGGACGGTGAATCGCGCTCCGAATTGAGATAGAGGCGGATTCAGCGCCCCTGTCGAATCGCCTCGGGTGATTCGGCGGGAGCGGATCCGGCTCTAGAGCGCGCCTTTTGCGGCCGGTCAAGCCGGCCGGCACCGGCCGCCCGGCCGGAACCTGATGGAGAGCCACATGGCCTATCGCGCCCCGGTCGAGGATCTGTCCTTCTTCCTGAAAACCTGCACCGCGCTGCCCAACCTGATGGAGCAGGGCCTCGTGGACCTCTCCTTCGATCTGGTGGACAGCATCCTGGAGGAGGGCGGCAAGTTCGCCGCCTCGGTCATCGAGCCCCTCGACCGGGTGGCCGACAAGGACGGCTGCAAGGTGAGCGACGGCGCCGTGACCACGCCCTCCGGCTGGCGCGCCGCCTATGAGGCGTGGTGCGAGGCGGGCTGGAGCGCGGTCTCCGCCGAGGAGGAGTTCGGCGGCCAGCACCTGCCCTCCACCATCGCCTCCGCGCTCTCCGAGATGTTCAATTCCGCCTGCCCGGCCTTCGCCCTCGGCGGCGTGCTGACCGCCGGCGCGGTGGAGGCGCTCACCGCCCACGGCGCGCCCGAACTGCAGAAGACCTACCTTGAGAAGATGGTCGCCGGCACCTGGACCGGGACCATGAACCTCACCGAGCCGCAGGCCGGCTCCGACCTCGCCGCGCTGCGCGCCAAGGCGGTGAAGGCGGACGACGGCACCTACCGCATCTTCGGTACCAAGATCTTCATCTCCTATGGCGAGCACGACATCGCCGAGAACATCGTGCACCTGGTGCTCGCGCGCCTGCCCGATGCGCCCGCCGGCACGCGGGGCATCTCGCTGTTCCTGGTGCCGAAGTTCCTGGTGAACGCCGACGGCAGCCTCGGCGCGCGCAACGACGTGGTGGCGGTGGGCATCGAGCACAAGCTCGGGCTGCACGGCTCGCCCACCTGCACCATGGCGTTCGGCGAGAAGGGCGAGGGCGCCATCGGCTGGCTCATCGGCGAGGAGAACCGCGGCCTTGCCTGCATGTTCACCATGATGAACAACGCCCGCCTCGCGGTGGGCGTGCAGGGCGTGGCGGTGGCCGAGCGGGCCACCCAGCGGGCGCTGGACTACGCCAAGGAGCGCCGCCAGGGCAAGGCGGCGGAATGGACCGGCGACGGCATGGCGCCCATCATCCTGCATCCGGATGTGAAGCGCATGCTGCTCACCATGCGGGCCGAGACCGACGCCGCCCGTGCGCTCTGCCTGATGACCGCGGACGCCCTCGACCGCTCGCGCCGCCTGGGCGACCCCATGGCGCGCTCGGCGGCGCTGTCCGAGGCGGGCATCCTGACCCCGGTGGCGAAGGCGTTCGCCACCGACACCGGCATCAAGGTGTCGTCCATCGGCGTGCAGGTGCACGGCGGCATGGGGTTCATCGAGGAGACGGGCGCCGCCCAGCATTTCCGCGATGCCCGCATCTTCGCCATCTACGAGGGCACCAACGGCATCCAGGCCATCGATCTCGTCACCCGCAAGATCAACCAGGAGGAGGGCGACGTGGTGAACGCCCTCATCGCCGACTATCGCGACATCGCCGACGAGGTCCATGCCATCAACGCCGACGGCTTCGGCCACATGGGCGCGCGGCTGGGCGAGGCGGTGGATGCGCTCGGCCGGGCGACCCGGGCGATGCTCGACTATCTGGTCGACGAGCCGGCCAAGGCGCTGGCGGGGGCGTCCCCCTACCTCGCCTTGTTCGCCCGCGCGGCCGGCGGGGCCTATCTCGCCAAGGCGGCGCTGGCCGCCCATCTGGAGCGCTCGGCGGGCGGCACCGATCCGCGCCTCGATGCGCGCATCGCGGTGGCGCGCTTCTTCGCCGAGGATCTCTGCCCCGAGGCGCTCGGCCTGGAGCAGGC
>JAFIHR010000236.1 GCA_017849325.1 Xanthobacter autotrophicus
GCCCAGCAGCGCGAGCAGCGGCCCGTCAGCGACGAGGGTGGCGGACACCGCCGCGCGCAGCGCCAGCGCGGGGCTGTCGAGGGGAAGGCTCATGGGCGCCTCCGGGCAGAGGGATGGGTACGGGCGAAAGCGAGCCGCGCCCCATCGAGCAGCGGCTCGGCCTCGCGGGTCGGGCTGCCGGCCATGCGGGCGATGACGGCGGGATCGGCGATGCGCACCATCGGGCGATCGGGCGGACCGGCCAGCTCGGGCGCGACCCCCGTCTCGGCCTCGATCTCGCCGGCGAGGGCGAGCGCCGCCGCGCCGGCCGCCTGCTGCTCCGCCTGCGGCAGATAGCGGGCGGCGAGACGCGCGGCGAGGCCCGCGAGGTTCTTCGTGCGGATGGAGGCCTTCACGGCTGCTCCTCCCGGCAGCGGCAATCCGAGTGGCGGCCGCGGCCATCCGGATCGGTCACCGCCTCCACATGGAAGAGGCGGGCGCCGAGCACGAGCCGGTCGCCCGGCGCCACGGTGTTGGGCGCGCGCACGGTGATGCGCACCAGAAGGCCGGCGCGCGGGCGCTCTTCCTCGATGCCGAAGCCGACCGAGACCTGCTCCAGCCGGCCCCAGAGCTGATCCACCATGAGGAAGGAGCGGCGCACGCCGCCCGCACCGTCGGGCAGGTCCACATAGGTCTGGTGGGCGAAGCGCTGGCGCAGGGTGCCGATGGGCGGCGCGCTCACAGCCGCACCACGCGATAAGGGGCGAGCAGCGCCTCCACCGCATCCGGGAAAGCGAGGGCGTCGCCCGCGCCGTCGCGATGCTCGTGGAAATGCGCCACCAGCAGGCGCACCGCCTGGATCAGATCGGCCGGCACGCTCGCGGCATCGGCGCCGTAGCCGGCACGAACGGTGATGGCGATGCCCCCCGCCGCCGGCCCGGGCAGGGGCACCAGCGCGGGATCCACATGGATGAGGGCCGGCGCCCGCTCGCCCTTCAGCAGCAGCCCGCCCGCGGGCACCTCCGCGACGCTGCCGTCCGCGAGGGTCACCTGCGCCGAAAGGATCTCGGCCACCGGCGACACCGGCGCGGCGATGACGCCGCTCGCCGGCCAGGCATCGCGCATCATCCGCCAGTCCTGAAAGATCAGGATGCGGCCGGTGCGGGCCTCGACGAAGCGGCGGGCAGCGGTGATGAGGGCGCCGATGAGGCTGTCCTCGTCGGGCCCATCGACCCGCAGGAAGGCCTTGGCCTCGGCAAGGGTCAGGGGCTCCACGGCAGGGCCGGAGAGAGGTTCGGGCATGGCAGGCTCCGCTTGGAAAAGGGATCGTCGGGACGCGCCGCGCGGATCCAAGGGCTCCGGGGCGGAGCGGTTTCCGGGTGCGGCGAGGCGGAGGACGCAACCGCGCCATTGACGCTGCGTCCGGTTGTGGGCAGAAGTTTCGTCATGTCGCCCGACTGCGTCCCTGCCGCGCGCGCCCGCGCCGCTTCCCGCACCGCGCCGCTGCTGGCTGCGGCGGTGGCGATCGGCCTTGCGGCGACGCCCGCCCGCGCCATCGTCGGCGGCGGACCGGCGGGCGCGGACGTTGCGGCGCAGACGGTGCTCATCGTTTCCACCCGCGGCGCCTCCTGCACCGGCGTGGTGCTGGCGCCGGATCTCGTGCTCACCGCCGCCCATTGCGTGGCGCCGCAGTCCGATTACGCGGTCGCGCTCGTGGGCGAGGGGCCGCCGGAGCTGCTGCCGGCGATGAAGGTGGTGGTCCACCCGCGCTTCGATGCCGCCCAGTTCCGCACCCGCAGGCCGACGCCCGACCTCGCCCTGGTGAAGCTCGCCCGGCCGCTGCCGCCGCGCTTCCACCAGGCGCAGCTCGCCACCGAGGCGGCGCTGCCGGCGAAGGGATCCGCCTTCGTCGTCGCCGGCTACGGGATGACGGCGGACGGCGCCGGGAGGAGCGCCGGCACCTTGCGCTCCGTCACCCTGCCCTCCATCGGCACCACCGGAGGCATCATGGCGCGCCTCGCCCTGCCCTCGGCGGACGCCGGGGCCTGCACCGGCGATTCCGGCGGACCCGCGTTCCAGGACGGCGCCGTGGCCGGCGTCGTGGGCTGGGCCACCGGACCCAACGGGAGCCGCGGCTGCGGCGGTGTCACAGGCGTGACATTGATCGGCCTCAATCGGGATTGGATCGAACCGGCGGCCCGCGCCTTGGGCAGCCCCATCGGGAGATGAGCATGGTGGCGGGCGGCGACTTTCCCCTCCTGCGGCGGGCGCGCCGCGCACCGGCCTTCCTTCTGCTCGCCGGCCTCGCGGTCGGATGGGCAGGCAGCGAGGCGGCGGCGCAAAGCCCCGCAGGGCCGGCGGAGGCCAAAGCGGGCGAGACATCCGACGGCGCCGGCCCGCAAGCCGCCAAACCGGAAGCCCGCAAGCCGGACGCCGCCAAGACCGTCGCCGCGGCCACGCCCGCCGACGACGCCGCAAATGCCAAGGCTGCGCCCAAGGGCGCCGCCGGCGGCGAGAGCGTCGACCACGCCATCTGCCGGCTGATCGACGGCGCGGCGAAAGCGGAAGGCCTTCCGACCTCCTTCTTCACCCGCCTGATCTGGCGCGAAAGCTCGTTCCGCGTGGACGTGGTGAGCCACGCCGGCGCGCAGGGCATCGCGCAATTCATGCCCGGCACGGCGAAGGAGCGCGGCCTCGCCAATCCCTTCGATCCGGAAAGCGCCATCCCCGCGTCGGCGAGGCTGCTCGTGGACCTGCGCAACCAGTTCGGCAATCTCGGCCTCGCGGCCGCCGCCTACAATGCCGGACCCGGGCGGGTGAACGGCTTCCTCACCGGCGGCGGACTGCCCAACGAGACGCGCAACTACGTGAAGATCATCACCGGCCGCACCGCCGAGGACTGGGCCGAGATCAAGCGCCAGGGCGTCGAGCAGCCGAGCTTCCCCGACGAGCCGTGCCTGAAGACCGTGGCGTCGCTGCGCAAGGGCGCGCCGCCGCCGGCCGGGACCATCGCCGAGATCTTCGCCCCCTGGGGCGTGCAGATCTCCGGCAATTATTCGAAATCGGTGGCGCTGGCGTCGTTCCAGCGCGAGGCGGGCAAGTATCGCACCGTGTTCGGCGACGTGCGGCCGATGGTGGTGGCCACCAAGGTGGGCGGGCTCGGCTCCAAGGTCTATTATCGCGTCCGCCTGCCGGCCCAGACGCGGGTCGCCGCCAATCAGATCTGCGACAAGCTCAGGAAGGCCGGCGGCGCCTGCCTGGTGCTGCCCAACTGAGGAAACGGCCGGGCGGCGCGGCGATGCCGCCCGGCCGCCCCGATCAGCTCGCGGCGAACTTCATGAGCTTGGCGGCGTCGAAATCCTGCACGCCGCCGCCCACCCGCTTGGTGGTGTAGAACAGCACATAAGGCTTGGCGGAATAAGGATCGCGCAGCACCCGCACGCCCGCCCGGTCCACCACCAGGTAGAAGCGCGCGAAATCGCCGAAGGCGATGGCGAAGGCATCGGCGGCGATGTCCGGCATGTCCTCGCTCTCGACGATGGGAAAGCCCATGAGGCTCGCCCCCTGCCCGGCGGCGGCCGGCGGCGCCCACAGGTAGTTGCCGCTCTCGTCCTTCAGCTTGCGCGTCGCCGACTGGGTGCGCCGGTTCATGACGAACTGCGCGTTCTGCCGGTAGCCGCCCTTCAGGGCGTAGACGAGATCGAGCAGCGGATCGGCCGGATTGGACGCGGCGAAGGCGCCGGCGGCGCCGCTCGCCACATAGCCCACCTTGTCCCAGGCCCAGGCGCTTTCGGCCACCTTGGTGTAGGCGAGGAAGCCCTTGGGCTTGGCGACGCCGTCGCCGGACACGAAGGCGGCGGATTCCTGGGTGGCGAAGGCGGCATCCACCTCGCCGGCGAGCCATTCCTCCACATTGACCTGCGCGTCCTCCAGCAGAGCGGAGGTGGCCGCCGGCATGGCGTAGAGCTCCATGGCGGGGAAGGCGAGCTCGGCGAGCACGGGGCTCGTGGTCTCGGGCCGGGCGGCGGTCTCGGCAGCCCAGCCGGTGGCCGGACCGGAGGTCATGAACGGCTTGCGGTAGGTGCCGGCGCCGATCACCCGCACCGAAGCGATGGCGCGGATGGGCGAGAGCGCGGCGAGGCGGCGGCCGATCTCGCTCTCC
>JAFIHR010000237.1 GCA_017849325.1 Xanthobacter autotrophicus
CGCGCCTTGCCGTTGCCCTTGCATCCGGCGCGGCGCTGGCGCACGAGAGGCGGGCCGAAGGCCCCTGCGGGGCGCGGTCGAACGGGAAACGAGGACGCCGTGGACCAGCCGGAAACCTCCAGTGCCGATGTCTGCGTGGTGCTCGTCACCTACAACAGCGCGGCGGTGATCGGCCGGGCGGTGGCCTCCATCCCGGCGGCGGCCGAGGTGATCGTCGTCGACAATGCGAGCCCCGAGGGCACCGCCTGGCGCGGCGCGCTACCGCACGCGGTCACCCTGATCGAGATGGGCCGCAACGCCGGCTTCGGCACCGCCTGCAATGCCGGCGCGCGCGCCGCGCGGACCCGCTACGTCCTGTTTCTCAATCCCGATGCGGTGCTGGCGCCCGACGCGCTCGACCGGCTGCTGGAGGCGGCCCGGCGCTATGGCGATCCGGCGATCCTGATGCCAGCCATGGTCGCCGAGAACGGGCGGCTGATGCGCAAGGAAGGCACCATTCTGGAGCCGGTGGCCCGCCGCAACCGCCTGAAGACCTTCGAGATCGCCGGGGACTATTGCACCCGCTTCGTCCATGGCGCGGCCTTCCTGATGGCGCGCGACGCCTTCCTCGCCCTCGGCGGCTTCGACGAGGCGATCTTCCTCTACCACGAGGACGACGACCTCGCGGTGCGGGCGCTGGCCGCGCGGATCCCGATCATCACGGTGAGCGCGGCGCGGGTGAGCCACGGGGTGGGCCGCTCGTCCACGCCGAGCCTGAAGCAGACCTTCGCCATCAACCGCTTCAAGCAGCAGTCGGAGCGCTATGTGCGCCGGAAGCATGGGATGGCCCGGCCGAAGGCCCTCTCCGCCCTGCGCCTTGCCGGCGGCTGCCTGATGGCGCTGGCGACGCTCGATTTCCACCGTGTCGCCATCCGCGCCGGCAAGCTCCGCGGCCTGTTCGATCCGCTGACCGGGGGCCCGCCGCCGGCGCGCTAGGCCGGCACGGGGCGGGCGCCGCGCCCCCGGCGGGCGGGCCAGCCGTTGCCTTGGCGGGCCGTGGCGTGCAAAACAGCCCTGATGCTGCCTTACATCGCGCCTAGAGCCTGCGCCGTGCCTTCGGTCCGGTATCGCGTGCGCCCCCTCCGGACGGCGCGTTGCGCTCGCGGGCGTGGCTGTGTAAGGCTCCCTTTGCCGGCTCGGACCGGGCGGAGTGCTCCGTGACGTCCCTGAAGACCCCGTTGCTCGATACCATCAAGGATGCCGCGGACGTGCGGCGCCTGTCTCCCGAGAAGCTGCCGCAGCTCGCCGCCGAACTTCGCGCGGAGACCATCGACGCGGTCTCGGTCACCGGCGGGCATCTGGGCGCGGGCCTCGGCGTGGTGGAGCTGACGGTGGCCCTGCACCACGTCTTCAACACCCCCCACGACCGCCTGATCTGGGACGTGGGGCACCAGTGCTATCCCCACAAGATCCTCACCGGCCGGCGCGACCGCATCCGCACCCTGCGCCAGGGCGGCGGCCTTTCCGGCTTCACCAAGCGTTCGGAAAGCGTCTACGACCCGTTCGGCGCGGCCCATTCCTCCACCTCCATCTCGGCCGGGCTGGGCATGGCGGTGGCGCGCGACCTCTCGGGCGAGGACCGCAACGTGGTGGCGGTCATCGGCGACGGCGCCATGTCCGCCGGCATGGCCTATGAGGCGATGAACAATGCCGGCGCGCGCGACAGCCGGCTGATCGTCATCCTGAACGACAACGACATGTCCATCGCCCCGCCCACCGGGGCCATGTCGGCCTATCTGGCGCGGCTGATCTCGGGGCAGACCTATCTGTCGATCCGCGAGATCGGCAAGCAGCTCGCCGGCCGCCTGCCCAAGTTCGTGGAGCGCGGCGCCGCGCGGGCCGAGGAGTTCGCCCGCGGCTTCTGGACCGGCGGCACCCTCTTCGAGGAGCTGGGCTTCTACTATGTGGGCCCCATCGACGGGCACAATCTCGACCACCTCCTGCCGGTGCTCAAGAACGTGCGTGACGCCAAGCACGGGCCCATCCTGGTCCATGTGGTGACCCAGAAGGGCAAGGGCTACGCCCCCGCCGAGGCCAGCGCCGACAAGTACCACGGCGTGGTCAAGTTCGACGTGGTGACCGGCACCCAGCAGAAGGCGAAGTCCAACGCGCCGGCCTATACCCGCGTGTTCGCCGAGACCCTCATCGCCGAGGCGCGGCGCGACGAGAAGGTGGTGGCCGTCACCGCCGCCATGCCCTCGGGCACGGGGCTCGACCTGTTCGGCCAGGCCTATCCGGCGCGCACCTTCGACGTGGGCATCGCCGAGCAGCATGCGGTGACCTTCGCCGCCGGGCTCGCGGCGGAGGGCTACAAGCCGTTCTGCGCCATCTATTCCACCTTCCTGCAGCGCGGCTACGACCAGGTGGCCCATGACGTGGCGCTGCAGAACCTGCCGGTGCGCTTCGTCATCGACCGCGCCGGCCTCGTGGGGGCGGACGGGGCGACCCATGCGGGCGCCTTCGACATCGCCTTCCTCGCCTGCCTGCCGAACATGACGCTGATGGCCCCCTCCGACGAGGCGGAGCTGACCCACATGATCGCCACCATGGTGGCCCATGACGCCGGCCCCATCGC
>JAFIHR010000238.1 GCA_017849325.1 Xanthobacter autotrophicus
CCGCTGTACCACACCCCGAGGAAGTTGGCGTCTTCCTGATAGGTGTTGGCGAGCTGGGCGCAGGTCAGCTTGTTCATGTTGAGGTAGCCCTTCTCGTCGGCATAGGCGGAGAGATCCGTCTGGGCATGGGCCGAGACGGAACAGAGCATCGCCGCACCAACAACTGCCAGATATCTGCGCATAGGGAGCCCCTTCGGTTCGCGGCGCCGTCGCCCCGGTCGATCCGGATGCGTTCGGCGGCGGGGGACTATAGGACATCGTCACCGGCGGGCGTGTGCCATATCGCGCAAATTCCTGTCGCGGGAGCGGATGGCGGGGTGTCGGCGGAGCTGACGCTGGGCGAGGGCGGCATGTCGGATGATCCCAGCCGGCACCCGGCGCGCGCCATGATCCGCCGGCGGCCGGCTACGCGACGGGGCACCGGGCGCGGGCCGCCGCGACGCCCATATGCGCATTCTCCGCATCGCGCGGGCCGGATCGCTGGCCTTCGCATCGGCGCCACAGTATCGACGCCTTTATGGGCCGTGGTCCGCCGCGGCACCTGAGCGGGAGCGGCGACCGCCGGGCATTGGACTGCAAGGGAGCGACAGATGCGGACCAACCACCACCCTAGCGCCACCGGCGGCCGGCGCGGCCCCGCGCTGATGCTCGCCCTCGGCCTCGCCCTCGCGCCGGCGCTGGTTCCGATCCCGGGCCTTGCCGCCCCGGTGGCCGCTCCGGTGGCGGCGCCGGCGGCGCCGGACCTCAGCCCCGAGCAGCTCCGCGCGCTGGCCCGCGACGCCTATCTCTACGCTTATCCCCTGGTGAGCATGGAGACCACCATGCGGCAGGCGACCAATGTGACCAACGCGCACGCCGTCCCCATGCGCGCGCCGCTCAACCAGTTCGCCCACGTGCGGACCTATCCAAAGGCGGATTCCAAGGAGGTGGTGCGCTTCAATTTCGACACGCTCTATTCCTCCGCCTGGCTGGATCTCGGCAAGGAGCCGATGATCCTCTCCGTGCCGGACACCGGCGGGCGCTATTATCTGCTGCCGATGCTCGACATGTGGACCGACGTGTTCGCGGTGGTGGGCAGCCGCACCACCGGCAACGAGGCCGGCCACTATGCCATCGTCGCGCCGGGCTGGAGCGGCACCCTGCCGGATGGCTTGACCGTGATCGAGGCGCCCACCCCCGTCATCTGGATCATCGGCCGGACGAAGACCGACGGGCCTGACGATTTCGACGCGGTCCACAAGGTGCAGGACGGCTACCGGCTGACCCCGCTCTCCCAATGGGGCAAGAAGGAGGTGCCCCCCAGCGCCGTTCCCACCTCCAACACGGTGGACAACCGCACGCCGCCCATGGTGCAGGTGGACCGGCTCGACGGCGTGACCATGCTCACCCGGCTCGCCCAGCTGATGACGAAATATCCGCCCCACCCCAACGACTATCCCATCCTGTTCCGGCTGAAGGCGCTGGGCATCGAGCCGGGCCAGCCGTTCGACCCGGCGAAGCTGGACGACAAGACGAGGGACATCATCAACGCCGCCGCAAAGGAAGCGCTGGCCGGGATGCCGGCCGCCTTCGAGCGCATGGGCACCCGCACCAACGGCTGGATCCTGCAGAACGACAATATCGGCACCTATGGCACCTCCTATCTGAAGCGCTTCGTCATCGCCAAGGGCGGGCTCGGCGCCAACCTGCCGGAGGATGCGGTCTATCCCACCGCCGTGCTCGACGGGGAGGGCAAGCCCCTGACCGGCGACAACCGGTACGTCCTGCATTTCGAAAAGGACAAGCTGCCGCCGGCCGATGCGTTCTGGTCCATCACCATGTACGACATGGACGGCTTCCAGGTGCCGAACACCCTCAACCGCTTCTCCCTGTCGAGCCACGACAGCCTCGCCTTCAACGCCGACGGCTCGCTCGACATCTATGTGCAGGCGGAGACGCCCGGGCCGGAGATGGAAGCCAACTGGCTGCCGGCGCCCAAGGTGCAGTTCCAGCCCACCATGCGGCTCTATTCGCCCCGCGCCGAGGTGCTCGACGGAAGCTGGGCGCCGCCGCCGTTCAAGCGGCTCGACTAGGGGGCCTGCCCAAGGCACGCTCCGGGTCGTCCGGGTGGGGGGCCGGCGCGGCAAGGTCGCGTAGCCGCCGATAATCGCCGGCCGTCGCCGAGGCGCGCCGCCGATCTCACGCGCATGTGTTGGGGAGGGTAAGAGGCGGCCGCCCATTTTCCCCCTGAAGCGCGTTTCCTTGGCAATGCCTGCGGCGACGCGAAAGGGGAAGGGCCATGACGTCTCTGGCGCAGCGCTCCATCGATGCGTCCGCGACCGCGGAGCGCGAGCAGCTCGCCGCCCGTTACAGGGCGGTGCGGGCGGAGACCGAGCGCCGGGCCGCGCCGCTCAGCGCCGAGGACCAGCAGGTCCAGTCCATGGCCGATGCCAGCCCCACCAAATGGCACCGCGCCCATGTGACGTGGTTCTTCGAGGCGTTCATCCTGAAGCCCCTTTTGCCGGGCTACCGGGAGTTCGATCCGCGCTTCGCGCTGCTGTTCAATTCCTATTACGTCTCCGCCGGCCCGCGGGCGGAGCGGGCGAAGCGCGGGCTCGTTACCCGGCCGTCCTGCGCCGAGGTGGGCGTCTATCGGGCCCATGTGGATGCCGCCATGGCGCGGCTCATCGCCGAGGCGCCCGAAGCCGGCTTCGGCGAGATTGCCCGCCTCGTGGAGATCGGGCTCAATCACGAGCAGCAGCACCAGGAGCTGATGCTCACCGACATCCTGCACGCCTTCTCGGAAAACCCGGCCGAACCGGTCTATGACCCGGACTGGCGGATGCCGGCGCCGCGCGGCGGTGCGGACGGGGCGGCGGCGCTGCCCCAGGGGACCTACCGCATCGGTCACGATTTCGCGGCCGATGCGTCCTTCGCCTACGACAATGAGGGGCCCGCCCATCAGGTCCTCATTCCCGCCCAGCGCCTCGCCAGGGGGCTCGTCACCAACGGCGACTGGCTCGCCTTCATGGCGGCGGGCGGCTATGACGACGCGCTCCTGTGGCTCTCCGACGGCTTCGCTTTTGCCCAGGCTTCCGGCTGGCGAGCCCCGCTCTACTGGCGGCAGGCGGACGGCGCCTGGCAGGCGTTCGGCCTCGCCGGACTGAAGCCGGTGGACCCCGACGCGCCGGTCTGCCACGTGAGCTATTACGAGGCCGATGCCTTCGCCCGCTTCGCCGGCCGGACGCTGCCCACCGAGGCGGCATGGGAAGCGGCGGCGGGGCAGGGCCTGATCGAGGAGGCCTTCGGCCGCGTCTGGCAATGGACCCAGAGCGCCTATCTGCCCTATCCCGGCTACCGGCCGGCGCCGGGCGCGCTCGGCGAATACAACGGCAAGTTCATGGTCAACCAGATGGTGCTGCGCGGCTCCTCCTGGGCGACGCCGGAGGGCCACGCGCGCCTCACCTACCGCAACTTCTTCTATCCCCATCAGCGCTGGCAGGTCACCGGCGTGCGCCTCGCCGACGGGGCATAGCCGGGCCGCGCTTGCGGAACCATGCGGGGGCCCTGGGTCTTCCTGTGTCTGAGCTGTGCGATCCCTGGGGTCCTCCTGCCTCCACCAAGGCGGGGGACGCCGCAAGATCAGGGGCGGAGACCCGTCCCGCGGAGGCTTCGATGACCGCCACGCTGGCCCGCTCCACCCCGTCCTGCGCCAACCGCCGTCCCGTGGCCGACAGCCGCGCGCCGGACGGAGCGGGCTCGTTCGCCCGCGACCTTGCAGTCGCCCTCGCCGCCACGCCCAAGCGCCTTTCGCCGAAATATTTCTACGATGCGGCGGGCTCGCGCCTGTTCGAGGAGATTACCCGGCTCGAGGCTTATTACCCCACGCGCGCCGAGATGGAGATCCTCGCCACCTTCGGCGCCGAGATCGGCGCGCGCCTGCCCGCCGGCGGCGCCCTGGTGGAGTTCGGCAGCGGCTCGAACGCCAAGGTCCGGCTGCTGCTGGCGGCGCTGCGGCAGCTGCGGGTCTACGTGCCGGTGGACATCTCCAGCGACTTCTTGGCCGAGCAGGCCCGTGCCCTCGCGGCCGATCATCCCGCGCTCGAAATCCTGCCCCTGGTGGCGGACTTCACCCACCCGTTCACCCTGCCGCCGGCGGTGCGCCGGGGGCCGGTGACGGGCTTCTTCCCCGGCTCCACCATCGGCAATTTCGAGCCTCCCGAGGCCCGCGCCTTCCTGAGCGATGCGCGCGCCAGCCTGGGGCCGGGCGCGGCCATGCTCGTGGGGGTCGATCTGGTCAAGGAGCGCGCCGTGCTGGAAGCCGCCTATGACGATCCGCAAGGCGTCACCGCGCGCTTCAACCGCAACGTCCTCGCCCGGGCCAACCGGGAGCTGGGCACCGATTTCGACCTCTCCGCCTTCCGCCATCGCGCCTTCTTCGATGCCGCCGCGGGCCGGGTGGAGATGCATCTGGTGGCCGAGGTTGCGCAGCAGGTGCGCCTTGGCGGGCGGATCTATCGCTTCGCCGCGGGCGAGAGCCTGCACACGGAATCGAGCTACAAATATACGCCGGACGGCTTCCGCGCCCTCGCCCAGGCGGCCGGGTGGCGGCCCGAGCGGGTCTGGCTCGACGGCGCGCGGCGCTTCAGCCTGCACCTCCTCGCCTCCTGATACCGCGGCGGGCCGGGGGAAGGCGGCCGCGCGCGCGATCCCGAAGGCGGCGCGGCCTTCACCGGCCGGATATTGCCAAATCCCCTGTTGCGGCGGATCCTGCCGCCGACGGTGCGCCGCGTTGCGGGGGCGCAGCCGCCTGCCCCGGAGCGGCGACCCGGCCGCATCCCGGGACAGGCATGAGCCACTCCCACTTCTGGTCGTTCCATGACAGCTCTCTCGATCCTGGATCTGGTCCGCGTCCGCGCCGGCTCCGATGCCCGCGCCGCCCTCGACAACGCCCGCGATCTCGCCGCCCACGCCGAAGGCTGGGGCTATCGGCGCTTCTGGGTGGCCGAGCACCACAACATGCCGGGCATCGCCAGCGCCGCGACGTCCGTGGTCATCGCCCATATCGCCGCCGGCACGAAAACCATCCGTGTCGGCGCGGGCGGCATCATGCTGCCCAACCATGCCCCCATGATCATCGCCGAGCAGTTCGGCACCCTGGCGCAGCTGTTTCCGGGCCGCATCGATCTCGGCCTCGGCCGGGCGCCGGGCACCGACCAGACCACCCTGCGTGCCCTGCGCCGCTCCTATGCCGATGCCGACCATTTCCCGCGCGACGTGCTGGAGCTGCAGAGCTATTTCCGGCCCCTGGCGCCGGAGCAGACCCTTGAGGCCGTGCCCGCCGCGGGCACGGGCGTGCCGATCTGGATCCTGGGCTCCAGCACCTTCGGGGCGCATCTGGCGGCCGAGTTCGGCCTGCCCTACGCCTTCGCATCGCATTTCGCGCCCGACCAGCTGATGGATGCGCTGCAGATCTACCGCACGCGCTTCAAGCCGTCGGCGCAGCTCGA
>JAFIHR010000239.1 GCA_017849325.1 Xanthobacter autotrophicus
CCCCCGGGAGATCACCATGGCCGCGGAATGGGACGCCCGCCAGTATCTGAAGTTCGAAGCCGAGCGCACCCGCCCCGCGCGCGATCTCCTCGCCCAGGTGCCCCTCGCCGCCCAGCCGCTCAGCGATGGCGCCCTCGTGGTGGATCTCGGCTGCGGTCCCGGCAATTCCACCGAGCTGCTCGGCGCGCGCTTTCCCACCGCGGAGATCCTCGGGCTCGATACCTCCCCCGCCATGATTGCCGCCGCCGAGGCGCGCTTCCTGTCGGACAAGGTGCCGGCCGCGCTCTCCCGGCGCACCCGCTTCGCCCGCGCCGATGCCCGCACCCTGACGCTCGACCGCCCGGCCGACCTCATCTTCGCCAATGCCGTGCTGCAATGGGTGCCGGACCATGCCCAGCTCTTCCCCCACCTCGTGTCGCAGGTGAAGGAGGGCGGCATCCTCGCGGTGCAGATGCCGGACAATCTGGAGGAGCCCTCCCACGTCGCGCTGCGCGAGGCCGCCATGGCCGGTCCGTGGGGAGAGAAGCTGCGCGAGGCGGTGGCCGAGCGCACCATCCTGCCGCCGGTGGGCTTCTATTACGATCTTCTGGCGCCGCGCACCCAAAGGCTGGAGATCTGGCACACCATCTACAACCATCCGCTCGATGGCGCGGACGCCATCGTCGAATGGATGAAGGGCACGGCGCTGCGCCCCTTCCTCGACCCCCTGGAGGGCGATGAGAAGGAGGCCTTCCTCGCGGTCTATGGGGCGCGGCTGCGGGAGGCCTATCCCGCCCGGGTGGACGGCAAGGTGCTGCTCGCCTTCCCGCGCATGTTCCTCGTCGCCCAGCGCTGAGCGCCGCTCCGCGCCGCCTATTCCGCCGCGCGGGAGAAGGGCGGCGCCGGCGGGCCGTCACGCCCGGCCTCGGGCCGATCGCCGTGCCCGTGGCCCGGCGCCTCGTCGCGCCCGCCCACGAAGCGGCCGAGATGGCGGCCGAGGAAGCGGCTGAGGTCGTCCATCACCGTGAACACCGCCGGCACGAACACCAGCGACAGCACGGTGGAGGCGATGAGGCCGCCGATCACCGCGATGGCCATGGGCGCGCGGAAGGCGCCGCCCTCCCCCAGCGCCAGCGCCGAGGGCGCCATGCCCGCCACCATGGCGATGGTGGTCATCACGATGGGCTGCGCGCGCTTGCGCCCGGCCTCCAGCAGCGCGGTGGTGCGGTCCACCCCCTGCGCCACCGCCTCGATGGCGAAATCCACCAGCAGGATGGCGTTCTTGGTCACGATGCCCATGAGCATCAGGAAGCCGATCACCACGGGCAGCGAGACCGCATTGCCGGTGAGGAGCAGCGCGATGAACGCCCCGCCCACCGACAGCGGCAGCGAGATCAGGATGGTGATGGGCTGGATCACGTCGTGGAACAGCAGCACCAGCACCGCCAGCACCAGCATCAGGCCCGCCGCCATGGCCATGGCGAAGCCGGAGAAGGCGTCGGCCATGATCTCCGCATCGCCCGCCTCCTTCAGGGTCACGCCGGGCGGCAGGGCATGGGCGGCGGGCAGCGCCTTCACCTTCTCCAGCGCCGTGCCGAGGGGCGCCTCGCCGACGAGGTCCGCCTCCACGGCGATGCGGCGCGCGCGGTCGTAGCGGTCGAGGGCGGTGGGGCCCTGCCCGAAGCGGACGTCGGCCACCGCCGAGAGCGGGACCGCCGTGCCCGCGGCGGTCGGCACCTTCAGCGCGTCGAAGGTGGCGAGCTTGGTGCGCGCCTTCTCGTCGAGCTGGACGCGGATGTCGATCTGCCGGTCCTTGGCGGAGAATTTGGCGAGGTTGGCGGAGATGTCGCCGATGGTGGCGATGCGCACCGTCTCGGCGATGGTGTCCACCGAGACGCCGAGCTCGGCCGCCTCGTCGAGCTTGGGCACGATGCGGATTTCCGGCCGGTCGAGGGCGGCCGAGGAGACCACGTTGGCCAGCTCCGGCACATGGTCGCGGATGTCCGCCTCGAGGGCGAGGGCGGCCTGCTCCACCGCCGCCCCGTCGCTGCCGGAGAGGATCACCTGGAACCCGCGCTGCGCGTCGAAACCGTTGGGGCTCCAGGAAAAGCGCATGTCGGGCAGGTGCGCGAGCTCGGCCCCGAAGGAGGCCTCGAAGGATTTCTGGTCCAGCTTGCGCGCGTCGCGCGGCACGAGGTTGATGACGATCTGCGCCTTGCGGATCTCGCCCGCGGTCAAGGCGCTCGCCCCGCTGCCGCCGGTGCCCGCGGTGGCGTAGACGCTCTTCACCTCGGGCCGCTCCTGGAGCAGATGGGTGATCCGGTCCGCGGCCTGCTGGGTCTCCGCCAGCGTGGTGCCGGGCGGCAGCTCCACCGCGAGCAGCGAGCGGGAGATGTCGTTGCTCGGCAGGAAGCCCGAGGGCAGCAGCGTCGAGAGGAAGATGCTGGCGACGAAGATGGCGAGGCCCATGGCGATGGTGACGAAGCGGTGCCGGAGCGACCAGCCGAGCAGCCGCACATAGGCCCCCATCACCCGCCCGTCGCCTTCGCCGTGGCGCCGGCCCGTGTCGCGCAGGAAATAGGCGGCGAGCAGCGGCGTGATGAGCCGCGCCACCGCCAGCGAGAACAGCACCGCCACCGCCACCGTGATGCCGAACTGCTTGAAATACTGCCCCGGAATGCCGCCCATGAAGGACACCGGCGCGAACACCGCGACGATGGTCAGCGTGGTCGCCACCACCGCGAGGCCGATCTCGTCCGCCGCCTCGATGGCCGCGCGATAGGGCGACTTGCCCTGCCGCATGTGGCGCACGATGTTCTCGATCTCGACGATGGCGTCGTCCACCAGGATGCCGGTGACGAGGGTGATGGCGAGCAGGCTCACCGCATTGAGCGAGAAGCCGAGCGCGTTCATCACCCAGAAGGTCGGCAGGATGGACAAGGGGATGGCGAGGGCGGTGATGATGGTGGCGCGGAAGTCCCGCAGGAACAGGAACACCACCACCACGGCGAGGATGGCGCCCTCCACCAGCGTGTGCATGGCCGAGCTGTAGTCGGCCTTGGTGAAGCGCACGGTGGTGTCGATCTCGGTGACCGTCACGTCGGGATGGGCGGCGCGGAAGGCGTCGAGGGCCACCGAAACCCGGTCGTGGACATCCACATCGGAATAGCCCTTGGCGCGATAGACGCCGAACGCCACCACGTTCTTGCCGTCGAAGCGGGCGAAGGCGCGCTGCTCGGCGGCGCCGTCGGTCACCGTGCCGAGGTCCTTCAGCCGCACGTAGCGCCCGTTGCGCAGGGCGATGCGGGTCTCGGCCAGATCCTCCACGCTCGCCGCGCCGGCCAGCGTGCGGATGGACTGCTCCTGGGTGCCCACCTCGCCGCGCCCGCCGGACACGTCGAGATTGGTGGCGGTGAGCTGGCGGGAGACATCCGCCGCGGTGATGCCGAGCGCCATCAGCCGGTCGGGATCGAGGGCGACGCGGATCTCCCGGTCGACGCCGCCCTCGCGGGCCACCTGGGCGACACCGCGCAGGCCCTGCAGCTCGCGGGCGAGGGTATCGTCGACCAGCCAGGACAGCTCCTCGCTGGAGAGCTGCGGCGAGGACACCGCATAGGTGACGATGGGCCGGCCCTCGATATCGATGCGCTGGATCAGCGGCTCCTCGATGGAGCGCGGCAGCTCGGTGCGGATCTTGGTGATGGCGTCGCGGGTGTCGTTCACCGCCCGGTCCACCTGGGTTTCCAGGTAGAACTCCACCACGGTGACGCTCAGGCCCTCGGTGACCGAGGAGGTGATGTGCTTCACCCCCGGGACGCCGGCGATGGCGTTCTCCACCTTCTTGGTCACCTGGGTTTCGAGCTCGCTCGGCGCCGCCCCGGCCTGGACCACCGTGACCATCACGATGGGAAGATCGATGTTGGGCATCCGCGTCACCGGCAGGGTGCGGAAATGCACGATGCCGAGCGCCGTCAGGATGACGAACAGCACCAGGGCCGGAACCGGCTTGCGGATGGAGAAGGCGGAGATGTTGAGGGCCATCAGCGCACCTCGTCCCCGATCCGGCCGACGGTGGCCGGCGCCTCGACCGGGGTCACCTTGTCGCCGCTGCGCAGGAAGCCGCCGGCGCGGGCGACGAGGGTGTCGTCGGCGCCGATCCCGGTCTCCAGCAGCACGAGGCCTGCGGCCTTGAGCGTCGGGGTGACGCGGGCCTTGGCGATCACGCCGTCCGTCACCTTCAGCACATAGGCGCCCTCGGCATCGAACATCACCGCCGACTGGGGCACCACCAGCCCGTCGCGCGAGCCGGTCTCGACCACCGCGCGGGCGAAGGCGCCGGGCTTCAGATGCGGGTCCGCCGGCAGGGCGATCTTGGCCCGGCCGAGGCGGGTGGACTTGTCCACCTCGGCGGAGATGAGGCGCACCCTGCCGATCAGCGGCGTCTCGAAGCCGGCCGGCGTCACGGCGGCGCTCTGGCCCACCTTGAGGCGCGGCATGGCCACCTCCGGCACCTCGGCATCGAGATCGATGGCGCCGTCCTCGGAGATGCGGAACAAAGGCTCGATGGCGACCGAGGTGGCGATGGCGCCGATGCGCGCCGTGCGCTCCAGGATGACGCCGGCCTTGGGGGCGCGCACGTCGGTGCGCTTCAGCCGCACCTCGATCTCGTCGCGCTGGGCCTTCACCAGCACCGCCTCCGCCTCGGCGGCGGCGAGCGCCTCATTTGCGGCGGCGACCTGGGCGGTGGCCACCTTCACGGCACGCTCGCGCTCGTCGAGGGTCTCCTGGGACACGGTGCCCGACTTGCGGAGCTGGCGCGCCCGGTCCACCGACGCGGTGGCCTCGGTGAGCTGCGCGCCCGCCTGATCGAGGGCGGCGCGCTGCTGGGCGATGGCGGCCTGGGCCTTGGCGGCGCCGGCGGTGTTCTGGGCAAGCTGGATGTCCAGCACCTCCCGCGACAGGCGGGCGAGCACCTGGCCCTGCTTCACCTGGTCGCCCACCTCGACGAGGATGTCGAGCAGCCGGTGGCCCTCGATCTCCGGCCGGACCTCGATCTCCTCGCGCGGCAGCAGCGTGCCGGTGACGAGCAGGGTCTCGGCCAGGGTCTCCAGCTTCGGCCGCACCACGGTGACCGCAAGGGCCTGCGGCGTGGCGGGCGGCTCGGCGGCAGCGGCCGGGACAGCCATCGCCAGCGCCAGCAGGAGGGCGAGCGCGGCGCCCGCCGGGCGGCCGCTCTCCCGCTCCAGCCGGGACGCAGCGGCGCGCGGGCTCGGGAAAAGGCGATGGATCACGGCCGGCTACTCCTCGGTGGGCGCGTTCGGCGGAACCGGCGCGCGCGGCGCCAGCATGCGCAGGGCGAGGGCGTGGAACTGGGGCAGGCGCTCCAGCACGTTCCATTGGGGGTGAAGCTGGTGGTGCAGCACGAGCCCGTCGCCGATGGCTTGCACCATGGTGACCACATCCTCCAGGTCGAGCGCGGGATCGACTTCGCCGCGCGCCATGGCGACGGTGATGGCCTCGCGCAGCAGGGCGCGCGATTCCGCATCGCACGGCGCGATCCCTTCGCGCAGCTTGGTGTTGCGGATGGCCTCGGCCATGATCTCCGGGCCGAGCTTGGCGGTGGAGAACACCTGCTCCTCCAGCAGCACGCGCAGGCATTCGGTCAGGGCGCCGAGCACCGAGGGGGCGAGCTTCACCTCATTGAACAGGCCGAGCCGCTCGGCACGCTCATCCTCCACGATGGCGGCGATCAGCGCCTCCTTGGAGGGAAAATAGCGATAGAGCGCGCCCGGGCTCATGCCCGCCTCCGCGCACACCTTCTGCATGGAGGCGCCGTGGAAACCGTCGCGGGCGAAGCAGGCGACAGCGGCGTTCAGGATGCGCCGGCGCTGCTCGGCCCGGTGCGCCGCGCCCGGAGCCGGCGGGCGCGGATCGCCGGCGGGCGGCGAGGCCTCGCCCACGCCAGCCTCGGTGGCGGGATCGAACGGGCCGGCATTCAGGGTCTGCGACATCACTGCGCCAAAGTCCTGATGAAATTTCCCCTCCGTGCTAGGCACGAACGCAAGGTAATGCAAGAACGAATATTCATTCTCACCTCACATGATACCGCCCATGCGACGCCATGCGCGCCCGCCCCTTGAGCGCGGCGGGTGGAGCCTCTACCTCTGCGTCGTTCGTTCCCCGTCCGGATACCCTCATGATTCAGGCCGCCATCGAGGCGCTTCGCCAGACCTTCTCCCCCTTGCTGCG
>JAFIHR010000240.1 GCA_017849325.1 Xanthobacter autotrophicus
ACGATCCGTTGAGCGCCGCTCTCGGGAATCGCTGCCCGGAGCGCAAGGTCGGCGGGCCGAAGCCCGATTCCGGTGCCCCGCCGGCCGAACACCATCGGCACCTGAAGGCGGTCGCCGACGCGATCTGAATCGCTGTCGCGGGCATAGCTCAGGTCGATCCATTCCGGCTGCCAGTGCCGCCCCAGATAACGCCGGACGAAGGCCACCATGGGAGGTATCAAGTGGTCGGAATGCTGCATCTTGCCGCCGTCCCAGCGGGGCGTGACGAAACGCAGCACCGATCCATGGCGTTCCGCCACAAGCTCCAGCCGGCTGCCGCTCTGATGCGCCCAGCTCGTCGCCACCAGCCGCGCGAGGGCGCCGCCGAGGGTCGGTGCCAGAGCGCCGTATTCGGTCCAAAGTCCGTAGGCCGCGAAGCCCATGCGCTCGCCCACGTCGAGGCCGAAGGTGCGGTCCCCCAGCAGGCGGGCCGCGCGCGAGAACAATCCCATCATGGCCGCGAGCGGCATGGGCGTGTCCGGCGCGTCCCTCAGGGCGAGGGGGAGGCCTTCCTTCTCGAACACCTCCAGCACCGCCCGCTCGCCCGCCCGCTCTTCGAGAAGGCGCGGCAGGGCGCCGAAGCCGTTGGCGCGCACCAGAGCAATCGACATCGAACCGACCATCGGCGCCCCACGGACTGACGCAAAATGACAAGCATCCCGCGCGAACCATGCCCAATGATCGCGGCGCGGACAACTATGGAACAGTGCGCCGCGCCAGTCGTTTTGCGGGATGCGCGTCAGGCTGACGCGGCATCTGGGGACCACACCCATGAGCGTGCGCAGATGCCCCCGCGGACCTGCGCCCGGCTCGGGCCCAGGGCAGGCAGGGCGGCCATGCGAAGGACGGTCCATCCGCTTCCCGATCGGCGGCGGACGGAGCCGGGCCTTTGGCGCGAAAGATAGGCTTCATCGAACGGTGCAATGTTCCACCCGGGTCGGCCCCGCTCACGCTGCCGCGCCCGGGAGTCCGTTCCTGCTGCGGCGATGCCCAGCCCCGCCACCTGGCCTCCGGCGCACGCCGGCGGCGGTGACGTGAAACCACGAGAGGGGAAGCGATGAAACACCTGTTCCTTGCGACCGCGATGGCCATCGCCATCGGCGGACCGGCGGCGGCCCAGGAGGCCGCCAAGCCGAACATCCTGCTCATCGTCTCCGACGATACGGGCTATGGCGACCTCGGCCCCTATCTCGGCGGCGTCGAGCGCGGCATGCCGACCCCGAACTTCGACCGTCTGGCCGACGAGGGCATGATCTACACCTCGTTCTACGGCCAGCCGAGCTGCACGCCGGGCCGCGCCGCCATCCAGACCGGCCGCATCCCCAACCGCTCGGGCATGACCACCGTGGCCTTCCAGGGTCAGGGCGGCGGCCTGCCCAAGGCGGAATGGACCCTTGCGTCCGTTCTCAAGCAGGCGGGCTACGGCACCTATTTCACCGGCAAGTGGCATCTGGGCGAGGCGGACTACGCGCTGCCGAACGCCCAGGGCTATGACGAGATGAAGTACGCCTTCCTGTACCATCTCAACGCCTACACCTACGGCGATCCCAAGTGGTTTCCGGACATGAGCGAGGAAGACCGCGCCATGTTCCAGAAGGTCACCAAGGGCGCGCTGTCGGGCAAGGCCGGCGAGGCGCCGAAGCAGGACTTCTCGGTCAACGGCGAATATGTGAACACGCCCGAGAAGGGCGTGGTGGGTATCCCCTTCCTCGACGAATATGTTGAGAAGGCGGCCATGGGCTTCCTCGACGAGGCGGCCAAGGCGAAGAAGCCGTTCTTCATCAACGTCAACTTCATGAAGAACCACCAGCCGAACCTGCCGGCGCCCGAGTTCGTCAACAAGTCGCTGTCGAAGAGCAAGTATGCCGATTCGGTGGTGGAGCTCGACACCCGCGTCGGCAACCTCCTGAAGAAGCTCGATGATCTCGGACTCGCCGACAACACCATCGTGTTCTACACGGTGGACAACGGCGCCTGGCAGGACGTCTATCCCGACGCCGGCTACACCCCCTATCGCGGCACCAAGGGCACCGATCGCGAGGGCGGCAGCCGGGTTCCCGCCATCGTGCGCTGGCCGGGCCACATCAAGCCGCACTCCAAGACCGCGGCCATTTCCGGCGGCCTCGACCTGATGAAAACCTTCGCGAGCGTGGCCGGCATGAAGGACCTGCCGAAGAACGATCGCGAAGGCCAGCCGATCTATTTCGACAGCTACGACATGACCCCGATCTGGACCGGCCAGGGCGAGGGCGAGCGCAAGAGCTGGTTCTTCTTCACCGAGAACGAGCTGACCCCCGGTGCCGCCCGAGTGGGCCACCTGAAGGCGGTGTTCAACCTGCGCGGCGACGACGGTCAGGCCACCGGCGGCCTCGCCGTCGACAGCAACCTCGGCTGGAAGGGGGCCGAGAAGTATGTCGCGACCGTGCCGCAGGTGTTCGACCTGCGTCAGGATCCGCAGGAGCGCTACGACCTGTTCATGAACAACTTCACCGAGCGCACCTGGGCCATGGTCTCCATCAGTGACGCCGTCAACAAGCTGATGAAGACCTACATGGAATATCCGCCGCGCAAGCTGCAGAGCGAATCCTACACCGGGCCCATCACCATCTCGCGGTATCAGAACTTCCAGAACATCCGCGACCAGCTGAAGGACCAGGGCTTCAAGATCGGCTTGCCCACCGGCAACTGACGCCCTTCAAAACCATCGCCGCCGGGCCTTGCGAGAGGTCCGGCGGCGGTCGCAAGCCGAAGGACGGTCCCCCGCCCGGGGCCGTCCTTCGGACCGCCACCAGAGTGGCGCGTGAACGCACGGACTGGCTGAAACCGGACCGTCTGATACCGTAGCGTGACCCTCGCGCTTGGGAGACGCCTATGACCAATCCGCTCAGCTTTGCTCTTAAGGATGTCGCGAAAGGAGTGGCGGCCGCCGCCGTGGCCCTTCTCGTGAGCCTTCCGGCCCTCGCGCAAACCGATCCCCTGCCGTCCTGGAACGACGGTCCCGCTAAGCAGGGTATCGTCGACTTCGTGGCCCGCGTCACCAAGGAGGGCGGCCCGGATTTCGTGCCGCAGGCCAAGCGCCTCGCGGTGTTCGACAATGACGGCACGCTGTGGGCCGAAAAGCCGTTCTATGTGCAGCTCTTCTTCGCCTTCGACCGGGTGAGGGCGCTGGCCAACCAGCACCCCGAGTGGAAGACCAAGGAGCCGTTCGCCTCCATCCTGAAGGGCGATTACAAGGCGGCGCTGTCCGGCGGCGAGCATGGCATCGCCGAGATCGTCGGCGCCACCCATGCCGGCATCACCACCGACGAATTCGCCGAGATCGTCGCGAACTGGTTCGCCACCGCCAAGAACCCGGAAAAGGACCGGCTGTTCTCGAAGATGGACTACCAGCCCATGCTGGAGGTGCTGGCCTATCTGCGCGACAACGGCTTCCAGACCTTCATCGTCTCCGGCGGCGGCATCGATTTCATGCGGGTGTTCGGCGAGGAGCTCTATGGCATCCCCCCCGCCCAGGTTGTGGGCAGCGCCGGCAAGCTGAAGTTCGAGCTCAAGGACGGCAAGCCGGTGCTTCTGAAGCTGCCCGAGGTCGATTTCGTCGACGATGGTCCGGGCAAGCCGGTGGGCATCCAGATGCACATCGGCGAGCAGCCCATCTTCGCCTTCGGCAATTCGGACGGCGATCTGCAGATGCTGCAATACACCTGCCTGAAGCCCGGTCCCCACTACTGCGCCTTCGTGCATCATACCGACGCCAAGCGCGAATGGGCCTATGACCGCGACTCCTCGGTCGGCCGCCTCGACAAGGGCCTCGACGCCGCCAAGGAGCACGACTGGACCCTTGTCGACATGGCGAAGGACTGGAAGACCGTCTTTCCGGCCGAGTGACGGCCGCTTCCTCGCCCGTCGTTCCCTGGGCCGGCGCAAGACCCCTTGCGCCGGCCCTTTTCTTTGTGGGCCCCGGAGGCGCGAGCGCCCGCCCCGCGCGGGAAACCGTGCCCGCCCGCGATCGCACATGCCCCAGCGGCATTGATTGCCGTTCCGGCGATCTTGTGTCACCACCTCGGTCTGGACGCGGACGGCAGAAGGGGTAAGGTCCCGCTTGCCCGGGGATCGCCCGCTCCCGGGCGGGGCCCGATCCGCCCGGCTCCACTCAACCCGACCGGATCCGGCCCCAGGAACCATCACTTCCGCTGAACCGCGCTTCCCGCCCCGGATCTCCGCGACCTGCACATTCATCGCCGAAGGACGCCGTGAACGTGAACGACACACAGACTGACACGCCGCATCTCTCCTTGGCCAAGGACAAGATCAAGGTGCTGCTGCTCGAAGGCATCAACGACAGCGCCGTCGAGGCCATGACGTCCGCCGGCTACAGCAACGTGACGCGCCTGCCCAAGGCCCTCGACGGCGAAGCGCTGAAGGAGGCCGTCAAGGGCGTGCATATCCTCGGCATCCGCTCGCGCACCCATATCACCGCCGAGATCCTGCCCCATGCGGACCGGCTGATGGCGCTCGGCTGCTTCAGTGTCGGCACCAACCAGGTGGATCTCGACGCCTGCCGCAGCTACGGCATCCCGGTGTTCAACGCGCCCTTCTCCAACACCCGCTCGGTGGCCGAGCTGGTGATCGGCGAGATCGTGATGCTGCTGCGCCGCATCCCCTCGCGCTCGGTGGCGGCGCATCAGGGCCTGTGGGACAAGTCGGCCACCAACAGCCACGAGGTGCGCGGCAAGACCCTCGGCATCGTCGGCTACGGCAACATCGGCTCGCAGCTCTCGAATCTGGCCGAGGCGATGGGCATGAAGGTCATCTTCTACGATGTCACCGACAAGCTGCGCCACGGCAACACGGAGCCGGTGGGCAGCCTCCATGAGCTTTTGTCGACCAGCGACGTGGTGAGCATGCACGTGCCGGAAACCCCGGCCACCCACGGCATGATCGGCGCGAAAGAGATCGCCGCGCTGAAGCCCGGCTCCTACTTCATCAACAACAGCCGCGGCACGGTGGTGGACCTCGAGGCCCTCGCCGAGGCGATCAAGGCCGGCAAGGTGCGCGGCGCGGCGGTGGACGTCTTCCCGGTGGAGCCGGGCGCCAATGGCGAGCGCTTCGTCTCCCCGCTGCAGGGTCTCGACAACGTGATCCTCACCCCGCACATCGGCGGCTCCACCGAGGAGGCGCAGGAGCGCATCGGCGCCGAGGTGGCGCGCAAGCTGGTGGACTACAGCGACACCGGCTCGACGGTGGGCGCGGTGAACTTCCCGCAGGTGCAGCTGCCGCCGCGCCCGTCGGGCACGCGCTTCATCCAGGTCCACCGCAATGTGGCCGGCATGATGGGACGGCTCAACGAGGTTCTCGCGCGCCACTCCATCAATATCGCCGCGCAGTATCTGGAGACCTATGGCGAGGTCGGCTACGTGGTGTTCGATGCCGATGCCTCGGAGGCGGACAGCCAGAGCGTGCTGGCCGACATCCGGGC
>JAFIHR010000241.1 GCA_017849325.1 Xanthobacter autotrophicus
CTCATCACCCGCGTCGCCGGGCCGGCGATCAGCGGCTCGGTGATGGGGAAATAGCCCTCGCCGTGGCCATTGGCGGCGATGGAGGGGGCGAAATCGTTGTTGAACTTCTGCGCGATGTCGCGGGTCAGCTCCAGGTGCTGCTTCTGGTCCTCGCCCACCGGCACGTGGGTGGCGCGGTAGAGCAGGATGTCGGCGGCCATCAGGTTGGGATAGGCGAACAGGCCCACCGAGGCGTTCTCCCGGTCCTTGCCCGCCTTCTCCTTGAACTGGGTCATGCGGTTGAGCCAGCCCATGCGCGCCACGCAGTTGAAGATCCAGGCCAGCTCGGCGTGGCCGGACACCTGGGACTGGTTGAACACCACATGGGCCTTGGGATCGATGCCGCAGGCGATGAAGGCGGCGGTCACCTCGCGGATGTGGCGCTTCAGCTCCTCGGGCTCCTGCCAGACGGTGATGGCGTGCAGATCCACCACGCAATAGATGCACTCGTGGCTGTTCTGCAGCTCCACGAAGCGCTTGATGGCGCCGAGATAGTTGCCGAGGTGCAGATTGCCCGTGGGCTGCACACCGGAAAAGACACGTTCCGCGACCGCCGCCATGGCGACCTCCTCATGGACGGCGCCGTGCCGCCCGGTCCAGCAGGGAAGGCCCCACGCCGGGGGCCGAAAAGACGAGCCGCCTCATGCCACGCCCGCACCGGCCTGTGCAAGGGCGCGGCGGCCGGCGGCCGTGCCGGGGCACCTCCGGCGAGCGCGAACCGGCGGGCGCGCCCGCAGCAGGAATGAGGCGTGGCCTTTCCTCGCATGGCAGGCCTGCGTTTTTTCCGCTGCATTACCGTGCGAGATGGTGCATCTAGTTTTTAGAATATTTCTAATCCGGAGCTTTCCATGCTGACGCGCTTGATCAGCCAGCGGCGCTTCTCCGATCTGTCCGACAAGGAGATCCTCGCGCTCGCCATTTCCTCCGAGGCCGACGACGCCCGGATCTACAAGGAATATGCCGACCACGTCCGGGCCGACTATCCCGACACCGCCCAGATGCTGGAGGCCATGGCCGGCCAGGAGATCGGCCACCGGAAGGTGCTCACCAACGAGTTCGAGCGCCGCTTCGGCAAGGACGTGCCGCTGATCACCCGCGACGACGTGGTGGGCTATTACGCCCGCCGCCCGGTCTGGTACGTGGCCAACCTCGGCATCGAGCGGATCCGCGACGAAGTGGAGCTGATGGAGGAGGAGTCCGCCAACTTCTACCTCCACGCCAAGGAGAAGGCGACCGACGAGCGCACCCGCAAGCTGCTCGATTCCCTCTATCAGGTGGAGGTCCAGCACGAGGAGCTCGCCACCGAGCTCGCCGGCGAATACCTGCCCAAGGACAAGCTCGACGCCGAGAACGAGAAGGCCCGCAAGCAGTTCGTGCTCACCTGGGTGCAGCCGGGCCTCGCCGGGCTGATGGACGGCTCGGTCTCCACCCTCGCGCCCATTTTCGCCACCGCCTTCGCCACCGAGAATTCCCACACCACCCTGCTGGTGGGCCTCGCCGCCGCGGTGGGCGCGGGCATCTCCATGGGCTTTACCGAGGCGGTGCACGACGATGGCGTCATCTCCGGGCGCGGCTCGCCCATCAAGCGCGGCATCGCCTCCGGCGTGATGACGGCGGTGGGCGGCCTCGGCCACGCTTTGCCCTATCTCATCCCCGATTTCTGGACCGCCACCGTCATTGCCATCGCCGTGGTGTTCGTGGAATTGTGGGCCATCGCCTTCATCCAGAACCACTATATGGAGACGCCCTTCTGGCGCTCGGTGTTCCAGGTGGTGCTGGGCGGCGCGCTGGTGCTGGCGGCGGGCATCTTCATCGGCGGAAGCTGACGCAGGGCGGCCCCGGTTCGCTCACAAGGATCCCCCATGGACGCCATGGTTCTTCACCATCCGGGCGAAAAGCTCGTCGCCGAGAGCCGGCCGGACCCGGTGCCCGGCCCCGGCGAGGTGCTGATCAAGGTCGCCGCCTGCGGAGTGTGCCGCACCGACCTCCACGTGGTGGACGGCGAACTGCCCGAGACCGTCGCGCCCATCGTTCCCGGCCACGAGATCGTCGGCCGGGTGGCGATGCTGGGGGCGGGCGTTTCCCACCTGAAGCTGGGCGAGCGGGTGGGCGTGGGCTGGCTCGGCCATGCCTGCGGCACCTGCCCCTATTGCCGGGCGGACGAGGAAAACCTCTGCGACGCCCCCGCGTTCACCGGCTGCACCCGCGACGGCGGCTTCGCCACCCACACCGTGGCCGATGCGCGCTACGTCTATCCCCTGGGCGAGGTGGGCGATGACGCCAGCCTCGCCCCGCTGCTGTGCGCCGGGCTGATCGGCTGGCGCACCCTGAAGATGGCAGGGGAGGGCCGGCGCATCGGCATCTACGGCTTCGGCGCGGCGGCCCACATCATCGCCCAGGTGGCGCGCTGGCAGGGCCGCGAGATCTATGCCTTCACCCGGCCCGGAGACGACAAGGCGCAGGATTTCGCCCGCGCGCTGGGCGCCGTCTATGCCGGCCCGTCCGATGCACCGGCGCCCGAGCCGCTGGATGCCGCCCTCATCTTCGCCCCGGCGGGCGAA
>JAFIHR010000242.1 GCA_017849325.1 Xanthobacter autotrophicus
GCCGTGTCCTTCGCCCCCTGCTCGGCCCATTGGGCGGCGGAGGCCGACTGCGGCGCGGCCGGGCACTGCGCCGCGTGGCGGGCGAGGCGCGCGGCGAAATCCATGTTCACCTCCAGGGTGATGCAGGTGTTCTGCCAGTCCGTGGTGTTGGCGAGCTCGACCTTCGGCAGCTCGGCCGCATCGCGCGCCAGCGCGGCATCCTCGCGGGCGCAGTCGTCGGCCCGGGCGGCGCCGGCGCCGGCCAGAGCGGCGAGCAGCACCGCGCAGGTCCAGGGGTGCCGCGCGGCGTGCGGAGAAAGTCCCCTCATGGCCTATTCCGCCGCATCGGGCGCGGCGGCGCGGGCTGCCTCGATCTGGCCGATGCAATCCACCACCGCGTCGAAGGTGAGCATGGTGGAGGCATGGCGCGCCTTATATTCGCGCACCGGCTCCAGCACCTTGAACTCCTCCCACCGCCCGGTGGGAGGCGGGCCGTTCTCCTTCAGCATGGCGAGCATGGTCTGGCGCAGGGCGCGCAGCTCGTCGGTGCGGGCGCCGATGATGTGCCGCGCCATCAGCGAGGAGGAGGCCTGGCCGAGGGCGCAGGCGCGCACCTCATGGGCGAAGTCGGTCACCCGGTCGCCGTCGAGCACGAGATCGACGGTCACGGTGGAGCCGCACAGCTTGGAATGGGCGCGCGCGCTCGCCTGCGGCGCGGCCAGCCGTCCGAGGCGGGGGATCTCCGCCGCCAGGGCGAGGATGCGCGCGTTATAGACGTCGTCGAGCATGGGCCATCATCACTCACGTTCACCGCCCGGAGGCGGGCGCAGGCCGCGGAGCCTCCCGTACGGTCCGCGGGCAGGGCGGCGCGTCGGATTCGTCCCATTCCGCCGCCTCCTGTCGCCTTTCCCCTATATAGCGCACGCTCCAGCCGGCGGAAGTGCGGGCGGGCGCCCATGCAAGCGGCGCGGCATTCCGGTGCGCCGTTGCGCCTTGCGTCGCGCGGCAAGCGTCCCCATCATAAGGCATGGTCCCGCAAGGGGCCCAACTCGATTTGTCGGACGGCAAGGCCGCCGCGGAGTGATTTTTCCGCGGCGCGCGGGCAGGAAAGGCACCGCGCATGCATGCCGACACCGGTGACACTCCCGCTTGTCAAAGGCGGGTCGAACGGAGTTGGACATGGATGCAGTTTTGAAGGTGTTCAAGGCCCAGGCCGAGAACGAGAAGAAGACGCGTGACAAGTCCGCCGGAAAGACGTCCCCCAAGGGCACCGGCAAGGCCGGCGCGACACGCGCTTCGACCAAGGCTCCCTCCAGCAAGGGCATGACTGGCACGGCCGCAGCGGCGACCGCGAAGGCCGGCGCCGCCGGGCGCCGCGCGTCGGCCAAGGCGCCGGGAAGCGCGGCGGGCAAGGCCGATGCGGCCAAGGCGCCGGCCGACGCCGGGTCCGCGGGGGCGCTCGCCGCCTCCACTGCGGCCCCGGGCACCGGGCTCGTCGCCGCCTCGCCGGAGATCCTGCCTCCCGCCAAGCTGCGCGCCCGGCGCGCCGTGCGCCCCTCGCGCGCCCAGGCGGAGGCGGCGGTGCGCACGCTGCTCGCCTATATCGGCGAGGACCCGGAGCGCGAGGGCCTGCTCGACACCCCGCAGCGGGTGGTCAAGGCCTATGACGAGCTGTTCTCGGGCTATGGCGAGGATGCCGACGAGCTGCTCGCCCGCACCTTCGGCGAGATCGGCACGTTCGACGATTTCGTGCTGCTGCGCGACATCCCGTTCCACTCCCATTGCGAGCACCACATGGTGCCGTTCGTGGGCAAGGCCCATGTGGCCTATTTCCCGGTGGAGCGGGTGGTGGGCCTGTCCAAGATCGCCCGCGTGGTGGAGATCTTCGCCAAGCGCCTGCAGACCCAGGAGCACCTCACCTCGCAGATCGTCACCACCCTCGACGAGGGGCTGCGCCCGCGCGGCGTGGCGGTGATGATCGAGGCCGAGCACATGTGCATGTCCATGCGTGGCATCGCCAAGCAGGGCGTGTCCACCATCACCAGCCAGTTCACCGGCGTGTTCCGCGACGATCCGGTGGAGCAGGTGCGTTTCATCACCATGGTGCGCGGGAAGGCGTGAGCCTCCCGCCTTCTTGCGAGCTGCCGATGAGCGCTGACGCGACCCTGTTTCCTCCGCCCGGCCGTGGCGCCGAGCTGGAGGAAGGCACCACGCTGACCCCCCGATTCGATGCGGCGGGGCTGATAACCTGCGTGGCGGTGGATGCCGCCACCGGCGAGGTGCTCATGCTCGCCCATATGAACGCCGAGGCGCTGGCGCTCACCATCGCGACCCGGGAAGCGCATTACTTCAGCCGCTCGCGCGGCACGCTCTGGAAGAAGGGCGAGACCTCCGGCCACACCCAGAAGGTGGTGGAGATGCGCATCGACTGCGACCAGGACGCGGTCGTCATCCGGGTGGAGATGGGTGGCACCGGCGCGGCCTGCCACACCGGGCGGCGCTCCTGCTTCTACCGCACCGTGCCGCTCGGCGCCGAGGTGTCGGCCGCGCCCGCGCTCGGCTTCACCGGCGATGCGCCGCGCTTCGACCCGAAGGCGGTCTACGGATCGGGCCACGGGCACGACCACTGAGCAGCGCCCCGCCGGGCGCCGGGCGCGAGGCGAATCTTAACCGTCAGGGAAAATTCCTCCCGCCACGGACACGCTTCGGACACCAGTCGTGCTTATGCTTCGCATTTCGGGTTGAGGGGGAGCCGGCCGGAATGGTCAGGTGAGGGCGCTTGATGCCGGGCGCCGCGCCGGGAGCGCAGGCGCCGCACGCGGATGGCGCGGAGCGAGGCGGTCATGTTCCAGTCCTTCCATTGGTCGCAGCCGTCGCCGCAAGCCCCACCGGCAGGGGAGCGGCCGTCCGAGGGCACGCCCCCGCAGAGCCCGCCGCAGGCCCATGGCGGCAGCGACACCGATTTCGGCACCGCCAATCACGACGCCCCCGATACCCCCGAGGCCGCCACTCGCGCGCCCCGCCCGGCGGCGCGGGAACGGCCGCGTCTCGGCCTGGCGCTCGGCGGCGGCGCGGCGCGGGGCTTTGCCCATGTGGGCGTGCTGCGCGCCCTGGAGCGCGCCGGCATCCAGCCCGGCGTGGTGGCCGGCACCTCCATCGGCGCGGTGGTCGGCGGCATCTGGGCGGCGGGCAAGCTCGACGAGTTCGAGCAGTGGGCGCGCAGCCTCACCAAGCGCAACGTGCTGACCCTGCTCGATTTCACCTTCGGCGGCGCGGGGCTGATCGGGGGACGGCGGCTGGTGGACCTGATCCGCCGCGAGGTCGGCGGCATCGCGGTGGAGGACCTGCCGGTGGTGTTCGCCGCCATCGCCACCGAGCTCGGCACCGGGCACGAGATCTGGCTCACCCGCGGCGATTTCGTCGAGGCGCTCCGCGCCTCCTTCGCGCTGCCGGGCATCTTCACCCCGGTGAAGGTGGGCGGGCGCTGGCTGATGGATGGCGCGCTGGTGAACCCCATTCCGGTCTCGGCGGCGCGGGCCATGGGCGCGCGCATGGTCATCGCCGTCAATCTCAACGCCGAGGTGTTCGGGCGCGGCACGGTGATCCAGGACCACGGCGGCGTGGTGGTGGAGGCGGCCGACGCCGCGCTCGAGGAGAAGAAGGCCGGCTTCACCGCCATGCTCAGCCCGGAGCGGCTGCGCCGGCAGTTCTTCGCCGGGCGCGGCACCACCGACGGGCCGCGCGGCCTCTCCACCGTGATGATCGATGCCTTCAACATCACCCAGGACCGCATCGCCCGCTCGCGCCTCGCCGGCGACCCGCCGGACATCGCCCTGAGCCCCAAGCTGGGGCGCATCGGGCTGTTCGATTTCCACCGCGCCGAGGACGCCATCGCCGCCGGCATGGAGGCCACCGAGCGGGCGCTGGAGGACATCCAGAGCAGCATGGTGGCGCTGGGCTGAGTGTCCCGGCTACGCCGCGCGTTTCCCGTGCGGAGGCTGGCTGGACCGGCCGCCCGCGGCTAAGCTTGCCCGCACGGGCCGCGCGGCCCCGCCACGCACGAGGCACGCCCCGATGTTCTACGAGCCGGCCAAGAAGAACCATGGACTGCGCTACGCACCGCTGAAGGCCATCGTCGCCCCCCGGCCCATCGGCTGGATCTCCTCCCTCGGCGCGGACGGGGTGGCGAACCTCGCGCCCTATTCCTTCTTCAACATGATCGCCGACACGCCGCCGCTGGTGATGTTCTCCTCGGTCGGCCGCAAGGACAGCGTGCGCAACATCGAGGCGACGGGCGAGTTCGTGTGCAACCTCGTCACCCTCGACCTGCTGGAGCCCATGAACGCCACCTCGGCGCCGCTGCCGCCCTCGCAGGACGAGTTCGAGCACGCGGGCCTTGAGAAGGCGCCGTCGATCCTGGTGCGCCCGCCCCGCGTGGCGCGGGCCAAAGCGGCGCTGGAATGCCTTTACGTGGAGACCTTCCGGCCGAAGAGCCGCGCCGGCGCCGTGCTCGACCAGCACATGGTGATCGGCGAGGTGGTGGGCGTCCATGTGGACGATGCCGCCCTGGTGGACGGGCGCTTCGATCTGGGAAAGGTGACCACGGTGGCGCGCTGCGGCTATCAGGACTATGCGCCGGTTGACCGCCTCATCGCCCTGGAGCGCCCGCCCGGGGCGGGCGGCTGAGGGCGGGCTGGCTGGGGGCGCAGGAGGGGCGGCGGCCGCGCTCAGCGCCGGCAGGGCAAGGAGCGCTCCGCCGGCACATAGAGCAGGATGTCGGGCCTGAAGCGCCGCACCGCCTCCATGTCGAACTTGCAGTAGCGGTGGTGCATCCAGCCGAACACGCTGGCGCGGGCGGCGAGCAGGCCGGTCCAGAAATGCTGGGTGTTGGAATCGCCGATCACCAGGATGCGCGGACCCCCGTGCCCAGTCGCGAACGCCTGGGAGGGGAAGGGGTCGCGCGCGCTTTCCGGGGGCGGCAGGAGGCCCTCCACCGGCGTCAGGTCCGCAGGCACCACGAACGGCCCCTTCGCCTCGTAGTCCACGTCGGGCTTGTCGGCCTTGGCGCGGCCGGACAGGCGCACGAGGTCGCCCGTGGTCTTCGCCACCTTCGGGCCCAGCGCTTCGGCCGGATCGATCTCGAGATCCGGCCGGCCCACCGCCGCCATGGCCGCGTTGAAGCCGATGAGCGCGCCCCGGCGGTTCCAATGGGTGTCGATGCGGTACTGCACCGGCCCGTCGGCCTTCGCCTTGGCGAGGATCGGCCTCAGGTCCACGAAGGGGATGTGCCGGCGCGCCATCTCGGCGCCGAGGAGGTCGTATTCCGTGGGCGGGGACAGGAAGCGCTGCGTGGCGTCGGGCAGAAGCTCGAAATTCACCGTGGCGCCGTTGGGCGGCACCACCATGGCGAAGCGCCCGCCGGTCTCGCGCATCATGCCGTCGAGGCGCTCGGCCACCTCGGCGACGCCGGTACTGGCCGCCGCGCGCCGCACCTGGCCGAGGGACTGCTCCAGCGCCATGTCCTCCTTGAAGAACAGGGCGCCGTCCTTGCCCTCCAGCACCTTGTCGGTGCCGGTCTGGCCGAGCGCGCGGCCGTAGGCGTTGTGGGCGGCGAGCACGGCGCCGCGGAAGCCGAAGGTCTGGTTGATGTAGGGGTCGAGCCGCTCGGTGGCCCTGACCCACCAGCGCGCCTCGGGCGCAACCATGGTGCGCAGCGGTGCCGGCAGGTCGGGCGCCACGAGACCGACCGTGGGGAGCAGCAGCACCACGAAGACGAAGATCGCCCAGGTGCGCCGGTAGGCCATGAGGAGCGGCATCGGTGATCCTCCTCAGAAGCGGAAATAGAGGAAGGGACTATAGGCCGCTGCGCCCACCGAGATCACGCTCAGCGCGAACAGCACCAGCATCACCAGGCTGTCGCCGGTGCCGTAGAGGAGCTGGCGCACGGCAGGGGCGAGCCTGCGCGCACCCGGACGGGGCAGGCCGAAGGTGGCGAGCGGCCAGCCGAGGATCATCACCGCGATGGTCATGGGCTGCAGCGCATCGACCAGGGTCACCGAGAGCGTGCCGACCCCGTTGAGCCCGATGAGGCCGCCGAACAGGCTCAGCGCCTGATCCACGCTGTTGGCGCGGAACCACACGAAGCCGGTCAGCACCACCAGCAGGACATAGGCGCGGGCGAGGAGGCGCGGCCCCGCCTTCAGCCAGCGGCCGAACGGGGTGCGCTCCAGCACCAGGAAGCTGCCGTGGTGGATGCCGAAGATCACGAACACCCAGCTCGCCCCGTGCCACAGGCCGCACAGCAGGAAGATGGTCCAGAGGTTGATGGCGGTGCGCACATGGCCGCGCCGGTTGCCGCCGAGGGGGATGTAGACGTAATCGCGGAACCAGTTGGTGAGGCTCATGTGCCAGCGCCGCCAGAAGTCGGCGACCGAAAGGGCGCTGTAGGGCAGGTTGAAGTTGCGCGGGAACTTCAGGCCCATGGCGATGGCAAGGCCGATGGCCATGTTGGAATAGCCGGCGAAGTCGAAATAGATCTGCAGCATGTAGGCAAGGCTGCCGATCCAGGCTTCGACGAGGTTGGGCGTCGGCGTCTGGTCGAACACGATGGCGGCCAGCGGGGCGATCTGGTCCGCGATCAGCACCTTCCAGCTCAGGCCGATGACGAAGATGCGCAGCCCCGCCGAGACCCGTCCGAGGGTGGTGCGCCGGGCGCGGATGCGGTGCGAGATGGTGGAATAGCGCACGATGGGTCCCGCCACGAGCTGCGGGAACATGGCGATATAGACCGTCACCTCCTCCAGCCGCGCGTTGGCCCGGACCTTCCGGCGATAGACGTCCACCAGATAGGAGATGGCGTGGAAGGTGAAGAAAGAGATGCCGAGCGGCAGCTCCAGATGCACCACCGGCAGCGCGACGTGGAACGGCGCCAGCAGGACGTTCAGGTTTTCGGTGAAGAAGCCGGTGTATTTGAACACCCCGAGCCCGAATAGATTGACCGCCACGGCGACGCCCAGCGCCCTGAGGCGGGTCTCCTGTGGCCGCGCGTCCACCCACAGGGCCATCGTGTAGTTGGCGAGGATGGAGATGGCGAGCAGCCCGACGTTGGCGAGGCCGCCCCAGGCATAGAAGACGAGCGAGAAGACCAGCAGGACGAGGTTGCGCGCCCGCGTGTGCGCCGCCGGCGTGAGGAAATACGCCGCCAGGAACGCCGGCAGGAAATAGAACAGGAAGGTGACCGAGGAGAAGACCATGGATCGCTGACCGCGGCCGGCGCGCTAATAGACGAACTGCTCGCGCAGGATGCGCTCATCGAGCCCGTGGTCGGGATCGAACAGCATGTCGATGGAGGTGTCGCGGTCGAGGCGGGCGGAGACGGCGATGATGTTGCGCACCTCGTAATGGTCGGCGGTGGCGCTCACCGGGCGCTTGTCGGCCTCCAGCACGGCGATGTCGATGCGGGCCCGGTCGGGCACCAGGGCGCCGCGCCAGCGCCGCGGCCGGAACGGCGAGATGGGGGTCAGCGCCAGCAGCGCCGTGCCGAGCGGCAGGATGGGGCCGTGGGCGGACAGGTTGTAGGCGGTGGAGCCGGCGGGCGTCGCCACGATCACGCCGTCGCAGATCAGCTCCTCCAGGCGCACCCGGCCGTCGATGGAGATGCGCAGCTTGGCGGCCTGGAAGGTCTGGCGCAGCAGCGACACCTCGTTGATGGCGCGGGCCCTGAAGCGCGTGCCCGACTTGTCCACCGCCTCCATCAGCAGGGGATGGAACACCACCGGCTCCGCCCGTTCCAGGCGGCCGATCAGGTCGTCCTCGCGGAAGGTGTTCATGAGGAAGCCGACGGAGCCGCGGTGCATGCCGTAGATCGGGACGTTGCGGTCGCCGTAATTGTGCAGGGTCTGCAGCATCATGCCGTCGCCGCCGAGGGCCACGATGACGTCCGCCTCGTCCACCGGCGCGTCGCCGTAGCGGGTGGCCAGCGCCTTGCGCGCCACCTCCGCCTCGGCCGTCTGGCTTGAGACGAAGGCGATCTTCTCGAACTTGCGGGGCGTCTCGTTCATGGTGCCGGAGATCTTCACCAATTAAGCCGGCCTGGGGCGGCAGAGGCGTCTTTCGTCTAACCGCCCGGAGCCCTATTGTCGAGGTGAAGGCGCGCGCCGCCTTTTGCGCCGCCGCC